>CAMOVS010000079.1 GCA_946627575.1 uncultured Lachnospiraceae bacterium | reverse complement strand
ACTTCTCCGCCAAAGTCAGCATGGCCGGGCGTGTCTACGATGTTGATCTTGACTCCGTGATAATTCACGGCAGTGTTTTTAGATAATATGGTGATTCCACGCTCCCGTTCCAGATCGTTGGAATCCATAACACGCTCCCCTATCTCCTGGTTTTTGCGGAAGGTACCGCTTTGTTTTAATAATTCATCTACCAGGGTGGTCTTGCCATGGTCTACATGAGCAATGATTGCCACGTTGCGGACATCTTCGCGGGATATCTTCATAGTCTGCCTTCTTTCTTTTATTTAATCTCTGACCTGGCTATCCTGAAGCAGACTGCTGCAGGGAATCAGGCCATGGGATGGTGCTCCCACAGTTAAGTTTATGGTTCAAGGATCACATATTGTAACTGTTCATAACCATATCTCAGATGTGCCATAATTCGTATGTCACCCGCGTAGAAGCGCTCTTATCTGAGACTGTATGGTTCTTACCATATAGAATTTGGCGAAACCAGCCTCTTCCATGCAAGCATGGCGATGCTGCTGCAAGCAAATTCTGCATGGTTCTGAACAGTTACCAAATACTTAAGATAGCATAAATAGAATCATCACACAAGAAGTTTTCTTCCGGATGCGGAATTCGCGGAATTCAAAAGGGTTCTTTATAGGGATTATGTGACAGGGCAAACATGGCCGAGGTGTGTAATGCTGTTGACTTTTCACCGGGGAATTATTATACTAAAGCTTGTTTTACCCTGCCTGCAGCTTTCCTTATCCGCTTTCGGAAAGATCATGCAGGAGGATATACATTGTTATACGAACATATTAAGAATAATTATGCAGAGATTTCAGGAAAGATAGAATCAGAATTAGAATTCAGCCACAAGGCCTACGGGGTGGATTATTATTCCCTCCGGGTCCGCTCCAACCGTCTGAGCCGGGCTTCAGACGTGGTTCCCCTTCTTTTTCCCGAAGATATGATTGATATCAGCCAGTCTTATGTGGGGCAGCAGATCAGTGCCAGCGGCCAGTTCCGGTCTTTTAACCGATGGATTAATGGCCATAGTTGTCTTCTCCTCTATCTTTCGGTAAAAGCCTACGCTTTTTCTGAGGATGACCTGACTGAGTCCAACATGATCTATCTGGATGGCTACCTGTGCAAGGAACCTATCTTTCGCATAACCCCCAGAGGCAAGGAGATCTGTGAACTGATCCTGGCTGTCAACCGGGAGTTTAAGAAGACGGATTATATCCCCTGCATCTGCTGGGGGAGGGAAGCGAGGTTCGCCAGCAGGCTGGGAGTGGGTTCTCATGTGCGTATATGGGGACGGATGCAGAGCCGGATTTACTACAAAAAGGTTGCGGATAAAAGCTTTGAGCCCCGCGAAGCCTTTGAAATCTCTGTCAATAGTTTGGAAGAGATGGATCCTGCCAGGTTCCATATAGGAAAGGTGGCAGAGGGAAGGAGCAATTATTATGAAAATACAGCCAGTCAAAGGCACCAATGACTACCTGCCCCGGCAGGCAGAGCTTCGGGATTATCTGCAGAGAAAGATTTGTTCTGTATATGAAAGAAGCGGCTTTTCAAGAATCACGACACCGGTGATTGAAGATATTGAGAATCTCGACAAGAGTGACGGCGGTGACAACCTGAATCTGATCTTTAAGATCATGAAGCGGGGAGAAAAGCTTTCCCATGCCATATCTTCCGGTGATCCCGACCGACTTGCCGATATGGGGCTCCGCTATGATCTGACCCTGCCCCTGTGCCGCTATTATGCTCACAACCAGGCCAGCCTTCCTAACCCCTTCAAGGTGATCCAGATGGATAGGGTTTATCGGGCGGAACGCCCCCAGAAGGGAAGGCTGCGCGAGTTTATGCAATGTGACATTGACATACTTGGATCGGATTCTCCTTCCTGTGAGATCGAGCTGATTCATACTACGGCTAAGGCCCTCCTGGCCATAGGCATCAAGTCCTTCCGGGTAAAGATCAATGACCGCCGTATCCTGAGGGAGGTTCTTACAGCCATCGGCTTCGAGGAGAAAGACCTTGATACGGTCTGCATAAGCTTTGATAAACTGGATAAGATAGGCAAGGAAGGTGTTCGCAAAGAGCTGGAGGATAAGAGCTTTGATCATGATCTGATTGCCTCCTTTATCGAATTTCTGGATCATGCCCCCTTCAGTCTGGATTATATCCGGACCATGGTCAGGAATCCCGAGTATGCCGATGCCCTGCTTTCTATTATCGAGACATCCAACAGGCTCTCCGGAGGAACCTACGAGGTGGTCTTTGACATGACATTGGTTCGGGGCCAGGGTTATTATACAGGCACGGTCTTTGAAGTGGAATCTACCGAATTCAACAGTTCCATCGCAGGCGGCGGCCGCTATGATAACCTGATCGGCAAGTTTGTCAAAAAGGATGTGCCGGCTGTCGGTTTTTCCATAGGCTTTGAGAGAATCTTCAGTATCCTCGAGGAGAGAGAAGAAGCCATACCGGGCAGGGCCAAGAAGATCGCCCTGCTTTATGACGAGGGAGAGATCGAAGAGGCTGTGATCAGAGCCGAGGCTTTAAGAAATCAGTATCAGGTTGGTCTTTTCATCCGTCCGAAAAAGACGGGCAAGTTCCTGAACCGTCTGGAACAACAAGGCTTTGACGGCTTTCTGGTTTTGAACCAGGACGAAGAGGTCCGTTTCTTTGGAAGGGAAGATTAAAGGTATGGATTTTTACCGTAGATTATGATATGATAATATCCGGTGAAAGTTCATTTTTATGAAATAAGAAATGATGGGAAGGCCATAATATGGATGGAAGTATACAGGTTTATTACGGGAACGGCCGTGGGAAGACAACCGCTTCCCTGGGGCTGGGAATACGTGCGGCGGCAGCCGGCAAGCAGGTTATCATGGTGCAGTTTCTTAAGAAGAAACACTCTGATACACTCGAATTGCTGAAAAAGCTGGAACCCGAATTGAAGATCTTTCGGTTCGAAAAGACTATGACAGAATTTTGTGACCTGACCCCTCAAGAACAGAAAGAGCAGATGGTTAATATTAAGAATGCCCTGGGCTATGCCAGGAAGGTGATCAGCACCAATCAGTGTGATGTCCTGATTCTGGATGATATTCTTGGGCTGATAGACTACGGTATCATGACCAGCGGAGAGATTATTGATCTCCTGTCCATGAAAAAGGAAACGATGTCGATCCTTCTGACAGGGCAAAGCCTGCCGGAGGAGATCGCAGATTTTGCAGATTGCATTTACCAGATCAGCAGTATAAAGGAGGATATGCTCCCTATCCTGACCTGATTCTTTCGGGAAAAAGGAGTGAGATCCAAGAGAAAGGAAGACAGCCATGGCAGTATTTAAAGGCGCCGGTGTAGCAATCGCAACACCCTTTGATGAGAATTATAATGTGGACTATGACAAGTTTGGTCAGCTGATTGATTTCCAGATTGAGAATCAAACGGATGCCATCATTGTCTGTGGTACGACGGGTGAAGCTTCTACGCTGAACCATGAGGAACATATCGCAGCAATCCGTTATTGTGTGAACCGCGTAAAGAAACGGATTCCCGTTGTGGCCGGAACCGGGTCCAATGATTCCAGAACTGCTGTTTATCTTACCAAGCAGGCGGAGATGGCAGGAGCTGATGCAGCCCTGGTTGTGACTCCCTATTATAATAAGGCAACCCAGAAGGGCCTGATAGATCATTACACTTATATAGCCCGTCACACCAATCTGCCTATGATTCTTTACAATGTTCCCAGCAGAACCGGATGTAAACTGGAGGCGGCGACGATCGCTGCTCTGGTGAAAGATGTGGACAATATTGTAGGTGTCAAGGAAGCAACCGGAGACCTGTCCTTCGCTACAAGGATTATGTATGAGACCCAGGGCGATATCGACCTTTACTCCGGTAACGATGATATCATCGTACCCCTTCTTTCCATCGGAGGAATCGGTGTGATTTCGGTTCTCTCCAACATTGCGCCCAAAGAGACCCACGAGATCTGCGCGGAGTTCTTTGCCGGCAACGTAGACAAGGCCAGGGAGATGCAGATTAAGTACACGGAGCTGATCAATGCCCTTTTCTGTGAGGTGAATCCGATTCCGGTTAAGAAGGCCCTTGAGCTGATGGGCTTCTGCGGACCCTATCTGCGCCGTCCCCTTTGCGAGATGGAGCCTGAGCATACGGAGAGGCTCAGGAAAGCCATGATGGATAATGGTATACTTCACTAGTACATAATTGTTTTATGATATGACAGGGATCCCGCTTCTCTTCTAGGGGAAGCGGGACTTTTGCGGAGGTGTGATGCTATGATAAAAGTATTGATGTTTGGATGTAATGGCCAGATGGGCCGGGTTATTTCGGATCTTGTACTGGATATGGATGATGTGAAAATTACAGCCGGCGTGGATGCGGTAAAGAAGGGAAATGAAGGATATCCTGTATATGATTGTCTGGACGCCTGTGATCAGGAAGTGGACGTGATCGTGGACTTTTCTGCAGCAGCTGCTGTGGATCAGGTTATAGAATATGCAGCAGCTCATAAGATTCCTCTGGTGGAGTGCACCACAGGCCTTAGTGAGGAACAGCTGGCCCGGCTTGAGGAGTGCAGCCGTCAGACGGCGGTTCTCCGGTCGGCCAACATGTCTCTGGGAGTAAACACCCTTCTGAAGCTGGTGGGAATAGCAGCCCGGGTGCTGGCAAGGTCCGGCTTTGACATGGAGATCGTCGAGAAACATCATCGCAGGAAGCTGGATGCCCCTTCAGGAACGGCTCTGGCTCTGGCGGATGCCATAACAGAAGCCCTGGAAGAGGACTACGATTATGTATACAACCGGAGTGACCGGAGGATGAGAAGGCCGGAGAAGGAGATCGGCATTTCTGCGGTCCGGGGCGGATCTATCGTAGGTGTGCATGATGTGATCTTTGCGGGAACCGATGAAGTGGTTGAATTACACCATACAGCTTACTCCAGAGCCATTTTCGGCAAGGGAGCCATCGCTGCTGCAAAATTCCTGGCAGGTCAGGAAGCCGGCATGTACAGTATGAAAGATGTGATCGGCTGATGAAGGCGGTTATACAGAGAGTCTCGGAAGGCTCGGTTTCCGTGGACGGTCAGGTCAAAGGTGAGATAGGCAAAGGGCTGGTCATCCTCCTTGGCGTGGCAGAGGATGATGAGAGAAAAGACCTGGATCTGCTGGTGAGAAAGATCATCGGCCTAAGGATCTTCGATGATGAAAACGGCAAGACCAACTTGTCTTTAAAAGATGTGGACGGGGAATTGCTGGTTATATCCCAGTTCACCCTGCTGGCCGACTGTAGAAAGGGGAGAAGACCCAGTTTCTTCCATGCCGGCAGCCCGGCCAAGGCGGAAGCCATGTACGAGGACTTTATTAAAGCATGCCGAACGGAAGTCCGCAAAGTAGCCCACGGAGTGTTCGGCGCTGTGATGAAGGTCTCTATTCAGAATGAAGGACCTTTTACCATCGTATTAGACAGCAGAGAATTATAATTCAAGTGTTAGAATTCCACAGCCATTCAGTAAGAGGATTTGCTAATACTGGTGTGGGAAGATTCCGTAAATAATTACTCATAGCAATCAGTTATTTGATACAGGAAAGGAGCAATGGGATGGACCGGATTAAGATGACAACCCCCCTCGTTGAGATGGATGGAGATGAGATGACAAGGATTCTGTGGAAGATGATTAAGGATGAGCTGCTGCTTCCCTTTATCGATCTGAAGACGGAGTATTATGACCTTGGCCTGAAACACCGGGATGAGACCGGAGACCAGGTAACGATCGATTCTGCCCATGCCACCCGCAAGTACGGCGTAGCGGTCAAATGTGCTACCATCACTCCCAATGCCGCCCGGGTGGAAGAATACGGACTGAAAGAAATGTATAAGAGCCCCAATGGGACCATCCGTGCCATCCTTGACGGAACGGTTTTCCGGGCGCCTATTACCGTGAAAGGGATTGAGCCAACGGTCCGGACCTGGAAGAAGCCTATCACCATAGCCCGTCATGCTTATGGCGATGTCTATAAGGCATCGGAGATGAAGATCCCGGGCGCCGGCAAGGCAGAGATCGTCTTTACCTCGGAGGACGGAAGGGAAGAGAGGACTCTGATTCATGATTTCGATGGTCCCGGTATCGTTCAGGGCATGCATAACCTTAATTCTTCCATCGAAAGCTTTGCCCGTTCCTGCTTTAATTATGCCCTGGAGACCGGTCAGGACCTTTGGTTTGCTACAAAAGATACCATATCCAAACAATATGACCATTCCTTCAAAGACATTTTCCAGGAAATCTTTGATGAGGAATACAAAGACCGTTTCGACCAGGCCGGTATTGAGTATTTCTATACCCTGATCGATGATGCGGTTGCCCGGGTCATTCGGTCTGAAGGAGGCTATATCTGGGCCTGCA
>CAMOVS010000078.1 GCA_946627575.1 uncultured Lachnospiraceae bacterium | reverse complement strand
CATGATCGGATTTCAATCCTTTATCAACATTGGAGTGGCGACTGCGGTCCTTCCCAACACCGGACTTCCCCTGCCTTTCGTCAGCTACGGGCTGACCTCATTGCTAAGCTGCATGGCGGGCATGGGGATCGTATTGAATATTGGATTACAGAAAAGATATTAGTTTTATGGATTTCCTTCGTGTCCGGGCTGCTGCATAAGCTGCAGGAACGGATATCTGACCACATTGGTTTGCGACGAACTATTGTTATAGAGGAGGATGAATATGAACATAGGTTTGCTGGCTCATGACGAGAAAAAGAAGCTGATGCAGAATTTTTGCATCGCCTACAGAGGGATTTTGAATAAGCATGAACTCTATGCGACAGCTACCACAGGTCGTTTGATTGAGGAAGTGACCAATCTGGCCATCCACAAGTATCTGGCGGGAACCCTTGGAGGGACCCAGCAGATGGGATCTCAGATTGAGAATAATCTTCTGGATATGGTTATTTTTCTTCGTGCTCCCCAAAGCAAGAAGGATGACGAGCCTGATATTTTCAATATCATGCATCTGTGTGATGTCCATAACATTCCCCTAGCCACCAATCTGGCTACGGCTGAATTGCTCATTAAGGCTCTGGAACGCGGAGATCTTGAATGGAGGGAGATGTACCGATGAGAGGACGCCATGTCCGTATATTCGCGATGATAATTGGTATATGTCTCCTGACCGTGACCGCCTCCTGCGGAAAGCAGTCTTCCTCTGACGGAGGGTCTTCTTTTCAGGACTATTATGCAGAGCACCGACAGAAAGATGAGATGCCGGCAGGGATGGCCAATGACCTGGCTGTCATATCCCCTGAAGAGCAGAAAGCCATGGCCTATGGGGGCAAGGACGGCGCTGACCTTCTGATCGACGAAGAAGGAGAAGAAGTTCTAGCCGCCAGGCACTGCTTCGACAAGCTTTACCCTGCCAGCATTACTAAGGTGATGACAGCCCTTCTGGTTATAGAATACATAGAGAAGGGGAAAGGCAGCTGGGAGGAAGAGATAGTCCTGGATCACAATATTGACCTGGGAGATGACCAGGCCGTGGCTTCGACTCTGACCCGGGGGTGCAGAGTCTCGGTTGGAGATGTTTTTCATACCATGCTGATCAAGTCCGCCAACGACTGCGCCGTGATTCTGGCGGAATATGTATCCGGCTCCGAAGAGAAATTCGTCAAAAAAATGAATAAAAAGGCGCTGACACTGGGTGCCACCCACACACATTTTGTCAATACCAACGGCCTGCATGATCCGGACCACTATACCACGGCTTATGATCTATACCTGATCTTCCGGGAGGCCTGCAAGAGCCGCGTCTTTGTGGAAACGGTTTCCTCCAGTGATTATACTATGAATTTTACCAACGCTTACGGGGCGCCGGACCATGAATATATGGAAAGCACCAATCACTATCTGCTCAATGAGTATTCCGTCCCGGAAGGGGTGGTAATGGCAGGAGGAAAAACCGGCACTACCTCACTGGCAGGATCCTGTCTGATTCTGATGACAGAGAATGAAAATGGAGACAGGTTCTATTCGGAGGTCCTTGGCGCCAAGACCAAAGACCAGCTCTATGCCTCCATGACCAGGCTGCTGGAGCAAATCCCTCAATAATGGTTGAGATTTCCCGTTGAATACACTATAATTACAGATATAAGAATCTTTACAAGAAGAAGGAGGCGGTTAACATGATAGATATTATCGCAGGTTCTAAGGGAAAAGGGAAAACGAAGATACTCATTGACCGGGTTAATGAGGATATCAAAGTGGCTCATGGAACCATCGTATATCTTGACAAGAACAACAAACAGATGTACAAGCTGAGCAACCAGATCCGTTTGATCGTGGTTCCGGAGTTTGATATCATTGATACAGATATGTTTATTGGGTTTATCTCCGGTATTCTTTCCCAGGATCATGACCTTGAGAAAATATATCTGGACAGCTTTCTGACGATTGCTTTCATCGAGGATAATGAAGTGCTTGATGAAGCCATTCGGAAGCTGGAGAAGATTTCTTCCAGGTTTGATGTTGATTTTGTCATCAGTGCTTCCATGGACAAGCATGAGCTCCCTGAAAGACTGCAGGCCTTTGTGTCCGCGGCCTTATAGGATCTGCAATGATCAGATAGTTATAGCAATTCGTTATACGAATAGGATTGATTAAGACTTTATCAGGAACTGTAGATAAATCATGGGTAGAGATTATACCGGGTTTATTTACAGTTCCTGTGTGTATACCTATGTTGCAATTGAGGAATGATGATGCCTGACGGACGTGATCGAAAAAAAGGACAAATCAATAAAAGAAGGCTGCCGCGGATTCAGATCAATATGGGTACCATCGCTTTCATGCTGATTGTCATCTATATCATGGCTTACATTGTGAGTTATATCGGCAAGGATAAGATGTCGATTTATGAGGTCAGCCAAAGTGATATTGTGGACAGCATAGAAGGTACCGGCATAGCCCTCCGCAAAGAAAAGACGGTCGGTGCCGACAAAGAAGGCTATGTTTATTTCTTTGTCAAGGATGGGGCCAGGGTGCAGAAGAAGGCTCTGGTTTATGCCGTAGATACCACCGGAAAGGTACAGGCTTATGTCCAGCAGCTGCTGGGTAAGGAGGAGAACGTGAGCAGCGAGGAGAAGAATCGCATCACGGACGCCCTCCAATCCTTTGGCGATTCCTTTGAGGACGATGAATTCTCCAATGTATACGACGCCCACATGAATATTGATCATGAGTTGACCTCTTACACCGACACTCTCCTGGCTAAGAACCGGAAAGAGATGGAGAAGGTCATTGGCAAGAAAAGTTATGTGGAGGTTAAGTCTCCCAACGAAGGCATCATCACTTTTTCTTCGGACGGGCTGGAGTCTGTCGGCGTGGCGGATGTCAGTGAGGATCTCTTTGAGAGCCATCCGCGGATGATGGAGCTGCGCAGCAAGGAAAAGCATAAAAAGGGAGATCCGATCTACCGCATTATCATGAACCAGCGCTGGAGACTCATGATTCCGGTCAGTCAGGCCCACTATCAGCACCTTAAGGAGATAAAAAAAGAGGGCAGGGAAACACTGAAGATTACCTTTGACAAGGATAACTTCTCCACGAGAGTCCCCTTTGCCTGCAAGAAGAATGAAGACAGCTATTATGTGGTCCTGGTCTTTGATAATTATGTCCAGCGCTATATGAACCAGCGTTATCTTCATGTGAAGATGGTTCTTTCGGAGACCCAGGGGCTAAAGATTCCCACCAGTTCCCTGGTAGAAAAAGAGGTATGGAAGATCCCTCTGGACCTTCTCGGCAAGGGAGGCAACTCCACAGAAGAAGATCAGGTCAGCCTGGTGACGAAGAAGAAGGACAAAACCGTTCTGGTCCAGAAGAAGGTAAAGATCTATCAAAAGGATGATCAATATGCCTATATCTCTATGGATGGCCTGGCTCGGGGCCAGACCTTGTCGGATCCTGAGAGGACCCAGTCCCTGAAGCTTGAGGAGTCAGAGACTCTCCAGGGGGTCTATGTGGTCAACCGTGGCTTTACCGTCTTCCGCCGGATCGATATCCTGGAAAAGAATGATGATTATTGTATCGTCAGTTCCGCCAGCAGTGAGATCGAACTTTATGACAGGATCATCCTCAACGGGAATTCTACGCAAGAGGGAAGAGTTATCTATTAAAGGGAGAGCATAATGTTAAAAGAGAATCTGATCAAGGTGAAAGAGCATATAGCTGAGGCTTGCCGGAGAGCAGGGAGGAACCCGGAGGAGGTGACCCTGGTGGCTGTGAGCAAGACCAAGCCCCTCTCGGATATCGAAGAACTTATCGGGGCCGGGCAGATGGATTACGGAGAGAATTATGTCCAGGAGCTCTGCCAGAAGTATGACCAGGTTTCCCGGCCGGTTCGATGGCATATGATCGGCCACCTCCAGACCAACAAGGTCAGGAATATTATCGATAAGACCGTTTTGATCCATTCGGTGGATTCTGTTCATCTGGCCAGCCGGATTGAAAAGGAAGCGGCCCGCAAGGACATAAAGGTGGACATCCTGCTTCAGGTTAATGTAGCCGGGGAGGAGACCAAGTTCGGTCTCAGCGATGAGCAGGTGACAGCTATGGTGGACGAGATCCGTCATTTTCCCCATATTCACATCTGCGGATTGATGACCAGTGCCCCTTATGTGGAAGATCCGGAAGAAAATAGGTGTTATTTTCAAAAATTACATCAATTATTTGTTGACATTGGCAGGAAAAACATTGATAATGTAGATATGAATGTTTTGTCAATGGGTATGACCAGTGACTACGAGGTTGCGATTGAAGAAGGTGCTACTATGGTAAGAGTTGGGACAGGCATCTTCGGAGCAAGAAATTATAACAGAGCTTGATGGGCCTCCGCGGGCACATCGGTGCTCAAATGATTAACGGAGGTATGCAGCAGATGGGCAAGCTTGCAGAGAAGTTTCTGAACATGATGCGTTTCACAGATGACGAAGAAGACTACTATGAGGATTATGAAGAATTTGAAGAAGAGGACGCTGACTTTGAGCCGGAAGTAAGCGCAGAAGAGGAAGACCACGAAGATCGGGGAAGCAGCAGACCTTTCATGTCTTTCAGGAGAAAAAAGAAGGAAAAAGAGAAAGAAGTGGAAGTGGATGCGGATTATGACAGTCTCGCAAGCAATGTGGTTCCTTTCAGTAAAGAAGTAGGAGAAGGTGAAGTTGTGAAAGTAATCAGACCTCAGACATTTAATGAAGCGCAGCTGGTAGCGGATTTCCTGAAAGAGGGAAAGACCATCGTTGTGAATCTGGAAGGAATCGAGATCAGCCAGGCTCAGCGTATTATTGACTTTATTGGTGGTGCCAGCTTTGCCATTGACGGTACTTTGCGGGCTATTTCCAATAATATTTTCATCGTAGCCCCGGGTAACATCGAGGTGTCCGGTGATCTTAGAGATGAGATCGTCAATGACGACATGCTGTCTCCGGAGCTGAGCAAGTTCTAGGACGGAGTGGTTTTACCGGTTCGGGTTTTCTGATACCTGGGCATATTTTGAATTGATTTTGAACGATAAAATGAAAGCGGACGCTGCAGCCTGGCTGGGTGTCCGCTTTTCCTGCGATAGGAGATTGACTTGAACTGATAGATATAAAGAAACAGGATGGAGATGGGATCACATTGGCGAAAGCCGAGGGAGGACGGTATGACAGATTACAGAGTAAACGTGCAGGCAGAGGGCAGACATGCCTATGACATCGTTATTAAAGATCACTTTTACGGTCTGCTGGAAGAGCTTCCCCGCCTGTCCTGCCAGACCAGAAAGGTATGCATTGTTACGGACAAGAAGGTGGCTTCCATCTATCTGCAGGAAGTCTTTGAACTGGTTCAGGGCCTGTGCGGAGCCCTTAAGGTCTTCGTCTTTGAAGAGGGAGAAGCCCGGAAGAATCTGGATACTGTCAGCAGGCTTTATGAGTTCCTGATCCGCAACCACTATGACCGGAAAGACCTTCTGCTGGCTCTGGGGGGCGGCGTAACCGGAGATCTTACCGGCTTTGCAGCGGCAACCTATCTGCGTGGGATCGATTTTATCCAGGTTCCTACCAGCCTTCTTTCCCAGGTCGACAGCAGCATCGGGGGAAAGACCGGGGTGGATTTCCAGGGTCATAAGAACATGGTCGGCGCCTTCTACATGCCAAAGCTTGTCTATATCAATATCAGTACCCTGACGACACTCAGCGACCGGGAATACCGGAGCGGGCTTGGGGAAGTCATTAAGCACGGCCTGATCCGGGATGCGGATTATTACCGGTGGATTCTGGATAACAGGGCGGGGATACTTTCCCGGGACCCGGAGACCATGGCTCATATGGTGGAAGGCAGCGTCCGCATTAAGAAAGAAGTCGTGGAAGAAGATCCCAGAGAGCAGGGCATCCGGGCTTTGCTGAATTATGGCCATACCTTCGGCCATGCGATTGAGAAGGAGATGAACTTTGCTCTGACCCACGGTGAGTGTGTGGGTATCGGTTCGGTACTGGCAACTGCCCTGTCGGCTGCAAGAGGCCTGATCTCCATGGAAGAATATGAGCAGATCCGGCAGCTCTTTCAGTCTCTGAATTTTCCTGACCTTCCGGACTCCCTGTCGGAAGATCAGGTTATAAAAGAAATGAAGCACGATAAGAAAATGGAGCAGGGGATTATCAGCTTTATCCTGCTTAACCGGATCGGCCAGGCAGGCATCTTCCGGGATGTGACAGAGGAAGAGATGAGGAGATTTATAGAGGGAAGTCTCGCGAGGCATAAGGTCCCGAGATATATAAGTTTCGTCGACTCGTTCCCGATGAACGCGGCCGGCAAGATCCTGAAATACAAAATGCGCGAAGAAGCCGCGAGGGATCTCGGCTTAAGTGATCAATAGAATAGTTTGGAGTTATTAAAATGACAGAAAAGAAAAAACT
>CAMOVS010000077.1 GCA_946627575.1 uncultured Lachnospiraceae bacterium | reverse complement strand
TCTGGATGCAGATGCACTGCGATATCATCGGTGTTCCCATGTACACAACCGTAGAGAACCAGAGTGCAGGATGTCTTGGTGATGCCATCATCGCCAGCGTAGGCGCAGGTCTCTTCAAGGACTTCACCGAAGCAGCAGAAGCCCTGGTACGTGTTGATAAGACCTTCACACCCAACATGGCCAACCATGAGAAATACAAGTTCTACATGGATCGTTACATGGAAGTATGGCCGCAGATGAGAGAGACCGTTCATAAGACGGTAGATCATAACAGCTGATTTGTTATCGATAAAACATTGCAATAATATGCATCATGATTAAAAAAGAATTCCCCCCGCAGCCTGGCTGCAGGGGGAGTTTTACGTCTGTGCCCCGGCTTGCGGACAGGCCAGTTCTCTCTTGCATTAGCTATTTATTTAAGCTACAATAATGAGATAGAAATATACGTTTATTATTTGTTTGCAGAGGAGCGATTTCATGAGTAAAGTATATGTATTTCTTGCCGATGGTTTTGAAGAGGTGGAGGGCCTGACCAGTGTAGATCTGCTTCGGAGGGCCGGTGCCGACCTGGAGACGGTTTCTATCATGGGCAGGAAGGATATTCAGGGAGCCCATGGCATTAAGGTGGAAGCGGACCTTGTCCTGGAGGATGGCCTGGAAGAGGCCGATTTGATGATTCTTCCGGGAGGTATGCCCGGCACGCATCATCTGAGGGATCATGAAGAGCTGGCGGACATCCTGAAAGGGCAATATGAAGCCGGCAGGATGGTTGCGGCCATCTGTGCTGCTCCCCTGGTCCTTGCAGGTCTGGGCTTTCTTAAAGACCGAAGAGCCACCAGCTACCCGGGCTGTCTGGAAGGGCTGCCCGTTGGTGAGTATCTGGAAGAAGAAGTTGTGGTGGATGGACATATCACGACCAGCCGGGGTGTAGGAACCGCCATTCCCTTTGCCCTGACCCTGATCAGCCGCCTTTTCGGTCAGGACAAAGCGGACGCTGTTGCAAAATCAATTATCTATAAAGGATAAATAAGGGATAGCAAAGAGGAACGATGAAAGAGAATTCGGTTACATTTACATCTCAATATGTCATAGCATGTTTCTTTCCGTCCAGGTATCGGGAGCTGATTGAAGACAAGAAGCATTCCCTAAAGGTCTACACTCTGGTTCTGGTTCTTTTGTTGACCCTGATTGCCAATGTGATTCCCTTCCTGGCCTGGGATGCCAGTGTAGGAGGCCTGGATAATCTTCTCCGCAACAGACTGCCGGCTTTCCGGATCCATGACGGAATCATGGATTGCGACCAGTCCTTGTCCTTCGCCCTGGGCAACGTATGTTTTGTCAAGGTGGATGCGGGGGTGGAGTCCTTTAGCTCGTCGGATGTTAAGGAAGAAGGCTATGCCTTTTATTTCAGCAGGACCAACATGGTTTTGAATTCGGGGGGAGTATCCAGGGAGGTTGCCTATCGTGATCTGGGAGTGGATGAGATCAACAATGATACCCTGGTCAGCCTGCTCCCCATCTACCGGATCAGCCTGGGCCTGTCGATGATTGCCATCTATATCGTGACCCTGCTTCAATATCTGGCCATGACCCTCTTTTTTGCCCTCCTGTGCCGCGGCCTGGTCAAGGATCCGGGAGGAGACCGGCTGCCCTTCGGGACGACATTTGCCATCGTGGTCTATGCCAGAACCCTGTTCGTGCTGATTCAAAATGTGGGCATAGCCCTGGGCTATCCCATGAACGGCCTTATCGTTGAACTGATCCTGGTCTGTGCAACTTTCTCCCATATCTTTCGGGGTCAGGCCAGTGTCCTGAAGATTGATCTTAAAAAGTAGATAGAGGGGTGATATTATGTCTAAAGTTATCATGGTGACCGGGGGAAGCCGGTCCGGTAAGAGTGTCATTGCAGAGAAGAAAGCCAGAGAGTGCGGGGACCAGAGTGTTCTCTATCTGGCAACGGCCATCCCGGTCGATGAGGATATGAAGGAGAGGATCCGGATCCACCAGGAGAGGCGGGATGTCAACTGGGGGACCTATGAGGGTTACCGCGATCTTGGCCAGGTGGTGTCCAGCACAGAGAAAAACACCATTCTTCTGGATTGTGTGACGGTTATGATTACCAACATTCTTTTTGAGGAGGAAAGGGACTTCGAGACCATTTCCAATCAGGAGATCAGCGATCTGGAGAATGAAGTGATTCTGGAACTGAGCGGCCTGATCAAGGGTATCCGTGACGCGGACAAGACTCTGATTATTGTGACCAATGAGGTTGGTATGAGCGTGGTGCCTTCCTACAGGCTGGGCCGGGTCTTCAGCGATATGGCCGGCAAGGCCAACCAGTTTATTGCTTCGATGGCTGACGAGGTCACCTTGTGCGTCAGCGGGATCCCCGTGAGAATCAAGTGATGTCAAAGAGGAATAATATATGAAAAAAATGATATTCAGGATTCTTTTGCTTCTTTTCCTGGGGATCTTTCTTTTTGCCCTCTGGAAGCTGTGGGGCTTTCGTCAGGCCTACAAAAAGGGAGATGACGAATACGATGATCTCAGAGATAAATATGTAGAAGAATCTACAGAAGATGGGAAGGATCCCCACAAGTGTCCGATTGAGATTAATTTTGCAGATCTGAAAAAGGCGAATCCGGATGTGGTTGGATGGATCTACATTGATAAGAATGTCAAGTATCCCATTGTTCAGACCACGGACAATGACTATTATCTGCACCGGACCTTCGAGAAAGAGCAGAATATTAACGGGGCTATTTTCCTGGATGCGGCATGTCTGCCTCCCTTTGATACCTGGAACAGTATTGTATATGGCCACAACATGAACAGCGGAAAGATGTTCGGCTATCTGAAGCGCTACTATGATACTGCTTACAACAAGGATGCGGATTATAAAAAGCATGAGTTCATCTGGATCCTTACTCCGGACAAGGATATGGAGTTCCAGGTCTTTGCGGCCCGGGAGATCAGCGTCAAGATTGATGCCGATAACAATACCGTATACCATCCGGCCTATATGATAGATTTTGAGTGGGACGAGGATATTGAAGCCTATCTGAAAGAGGCGGTGGAGAAGTCCCTCTATAAAACCAGAACCAAGCCGGATCCGGCAGATCCGATCGTGACCCTGTCCACCTGTACATCCACCACGGAAGCCGGCCGATTTATCGTACAGGGGACCTTGATCCAGGAAACAGACCATATAGATCCCCCCGCCAAGGAGAAAGACCATAAAAAGTAGCATGAAATAGCAGGAAGGCATAAGAGTGAGGACATGAAATCAATAAAGGATCATGCGGGCAGTCTGTTTTCCTTTGATATAGGAAAATATATTCTCATCAATTTAATAATGACCCTCTTTCTGAATGTCTATCTGGAGATGCTCCAGCGCAAATCCCCTGCCGCCCTGCTTCTTTTTATCCATCAGAGAACCTTCATGTTTCTTTTTAATGGTCTTTTGATATTCACCACCCTTTCCGCGGTTTTTCTCCTGCGCAAAAAAATCTTTGCCTATGCCATGGCGGGAGGAAGCTGGCTTCTGGTGGGTCTGATCAACGGAGTCATCCTGAGCCACAGAAAAACTCCCTTTACGGCTGTGGATCTGACCGTTGCCCGGTCGGCCCTGCCCGTTATCCGGGCTTATCTGAGCCTGCCCCAGATCATTGCCTGTGTCATTCTTATGGTTCTTATGATCGCCGGCATGGTTTGTCTTTTCCTGTATACAAGGGAGCAGAAGAGGGCTTATGATGCCAGGGTGGGATTCTTCTGGATGGGGCTCATCGGCCTCTTTTTTCTCATCGTTCTTAAGACAGGAACCAATAAGGGAATCCTGGCTAGAAAGTTCGATAATCTTATGGATGCCTACAGGGATTATGGCGTGGCCTACAGCTTTTTCATCACAGCGGTGGATACCGGTATTGACCGCCCTATGCAATACTCCAGGGGAGCTGTCGACAGGATTCTTCGCCATTGTGATCAGGGGATCCAAAGCCTTAAGGACGGTGAGGGAGACCAGGAGAAACGAAGACCCAATGTCATTTTCGTCCAGCTGGAATCCTTCTTTGATCCGGGAGTTATGAAGAATCTGAAGATCTCCCAGGATCCGGTTCCCAACCTTCACAGGCTGCAGAAGGACTATATCCACGGCAATCTCAATGTGTCGGTTTACGGGGCCGGAACCATCAACACGGAGTTCGAGGTGATTACCGGGATGAATCTGGAGGACTTTGGCTCCGGTGAATATCCTTATCGAAGCATTATCCATAAGAGGACCTGCGACAATATCAGCTACTGGCTGGAAGAAGAAGGCTATTACAGGACGGTCATTCATAACAACAATGCAGCCTTCTATGACAGAGACAAGGTTTATGCCAACCTGGGATTCCAGAGTTTTATCAGCATGGAAAATATGGATATATCGGAATTCAATGAGATCGGCTGGCCCAAGGACTATGTCCTGGAGGACCAGATTATGGATGCTCTGGAAACCAGTCCGGAGAAAGACCTCATCTATACTATATCCGTCCAGGGACACGGAGATTACCCGCAGACGCCCCGACCGGAGGATCAGGAAGACCGGATCAAGGTGACGGGAGAAAATATGTCTGATAATTATTGCAATGCTTGGACTTACTATGCAAATGAGATCTATGAGATGGATGATTTCATAGGCAGATTGACAGACCGCCTTTCCTCTTATCCGGAGGATGTGATTCTGGTATTCTACGGAGACCATCTGCCCGGCATGAATATCGATAATAAAGACCTTGAGGGGGTAAACAGATTCCAGACTCCCTATGTCATCTGGGATAATTACGGCAGGAGCCGCAAAGAGGCAGAAAAGGAATCCGGAGACCTGGAAACCTGGCAGCTGGCGTCCCGGATTCTGGGAAGTGTGAAGATCTATAAGGGAACCCTCAATCGATACCATCAGACCATGTCGGACAGCAAAAAATACAAAAAGAACCTCCGACTCCTGGAGTATGACATGCTCTATGGAAGCAATTTTGTCCGTCGGCTTAATGGCAAGAAAGACCTAAAGCCCAGCGAGATCCGTTACGGCATCCATGATCCGGTGATCACCGGCCTCAGCTGGGACGAAGAGACGGGAGATTATATACTGGAAGGGGATTATTTCACAGATTACAGCAGGGTCTACGGGGACCATATCCGGATCCGGTCAGAAAAAATCGACCGGCAGCATATAAGAATCCCGGTCAACAGTATGAAGAAGGCCAAGGAACTGACGGTGATCCAGGTGAGTGCCGAAAATGAAAAAATCCATTATAATGAGTCTGCCCCCTGGCAGCCGGATTGGGAAGTCCTGGAGGAGAGTAAACCAGCGGTTGAATAAGAAATAAGTAGACATCATTGACACAGCATGATATAATACCAAAATGCGCTGCAGTTTATCAGAGATGAAAGCATGCCTTTTTTGAAGAGATTTTATTATTGATTAAGGAGGAATAAACCACAATGAGCGTACAGGTTGAGAACTTAGAGCATAATACTGCCAAGCTGACAGTTACCGTTGATGCTAAGGATTTTGAGAAGGCGACCGATCAGGTCTATAAGAAGAGAAAGGGATCCTTTAATCTTCCCGGATTCCGTAAGGGCAAGGCTCCCAAGGCCATGATCGAGAAGTTTTACGGTCCGGAGATCTTCTTTGAGGATGCGGTGAATGACCTTCTTCCCGACGAGTATGCCAAGGCAGTAGAAGAGAGCGGCCTGGATGTGGTTTCCCGCCCGGAGATTGATATTGTCAGTGTCGGCAAGGGAGAAGACCTGGTCTTTACGGCTGAAGTTGCTCTTAAGCCCGAGGTTGAGCTTGGCCAGTACAAGGGACTTGAAGTAGCCAAGGATTCCGTCGAAGTATCCGAGGATGAGGTGGAAGCTGAGCTGAAGAGAGCCCAGGAGAGCAATGCCAGGGAAGTAGCGATCGAAGACCGCCCGGTTAAGGAAGGCGACGTGATTACGCTCAATTATGCAGGAACCGTAGACGGAGTTCCCTTTGACGGCGGTACTGCAGAGAGCCAGAAGCTGGAGATCGGATCCCATTCCTTCGTTGACACCTTTGAGGATCAGCTGGTCGGCATGAACATCGGTGACGAGAAGGACGTGGAAGTCACTTTCCCGGAAGAGTATCATTCCCCGGAAGTAGCCGGCAAGGATGCCGTATTCCATGTTAAGGTTCTTGGTATCAAGGAGAAGCAGCTTCCTGAGATCGATGATGATTTCGCACAGGATACCACAGAGTTTGATTCTCTGGAAGAATACAAAGAGGATATCAGAAGCAAGCTGAGCCAGGGCAAGGAAGAGCGTGCCAAGAGCAAGATGGAGAATGATCTGGTAGAGCAGATCGTTGAGTCCAGCAAGATGGATATCCCGGAAGGCATGATTGAAAGCCAGATCGACCAGATGGTTCAGGAGTTCGAGCAGAGGATTTCCTATCAGGGCCTTTCCTTTGAGCAGTATCTCCAGTACTCCGGACAGAGCATGGATGCTCTCCGTGAGACCATGAAGCCGGA
>CAMOVS010000076.1 GCA_946627575.1 uncultured Lachnospiraceae bacterium | reverse complement strand
AATATGGCAATAATATCCTGAAGTTCATTGTACTTCTGCAGACACTCCTGGACGCTGCGGGCTGTATGATAGTGCTCTTCTCCTACCACATCAGGTTCCAGAATCCTGGACGTGGATCCCAGGGGGTCCACAGCCGGATAGATACCCTGCTCAGCAATATTTCTGGACAGGACAGTAGTGGCATCCAGATGAGTGAATGTGGTAGACGGTGCGGGGTCTGTCAAGTCATCCGCAGGGACATACACCGCCTGAACCGATGTAACCGAGCCCTCCTTGGTAGAAGTGATTCTCTCCTGAAGAGATCCCATCTCCTGAGCCAAGGTAGGCTGGTAGCCGACGGCCGAGGGCATGTGTCCCAGCAAGGTAGACACCTCGGAACCGGCCTGAACAAATCGGAATATATTATCAATAAAGAGAAGTACATTTCTCTTCTCCACATCCCGGAAATACTCTGCCATGGTCAGGCCCGTCAAGGCAACCCTCATACGGACGCCGGGAGACTCGTTCATCTGGCCGAATACCATGGCTGTCTTGTCGATGGTCCCGCTTTCCTTCATCTCATTCCAAAGATCATTACCCTCACGGCTCCGCTCACCAACTCCGGTAAAAATGGAATAGCCGTTGTGTTCCATGGCAACATTATGGATCAGTTCCTGGATCAATACCGTTTTGCCGACTCCTGCGCCGCCAAAGAGGCCGATTTTTCCTCCCCTGGCATAGGGTTCCAGCAAATCAATGACTTTGATACCGGTTTCCAGGATCTCTACCTCGATATTCTGATCTGCAAAGGATGGGGCATGCCGGTATATTTTCCATGTCTCCACGTCCTCGGGCATAGGAGGGCCCCCATCAATGGGTTTACCCAGCACGTTAAACATCCGGCCAATCGTTGCATCTCCCACCGGCACCCGGATATTGGAACCGGTGGCCACAACCTTCATCCCCCGGCTGATCCCATCGCTCTGGGCCAAAATGATACAGCGGGCTACGGAATGTCCCAGGTGTTGAGATACTTCCATGGTCCTGGTCTTTCCCTCTACTTCCACCGTAAGGGCTTCCCTGATTCTGGGAAGCTGGCCTTTCTGAAAGGCTACATCAATAACAGGTCCGGAAACCTGGATTATAGTTCCTGTATTCATCACTTTCTGCCTCCCTTGCGAGCATTCTTCTGGGCTTTAGCCCCGGCGGAAATCTCCGTGATCTCCTGGGTGATGGCAGCCTGACGAACCCGGTTGTACTGAAGCCTTAGGCCGCCCAGAATCTCCTGGGCATTCTTATTGGCTGAATCCATGGCCGTCATTCTGGCATTCTGCTCCGCTGAGAAGCTGTCTACCAGTGCGCCAAATATAAAGCCTGAGATATAAGCAGGCATCATGTTATTAATAACTTCGGTTACGGAGGGATAGAACTGAAAGTGAATATCCCTTCTGTTTTTTTCAGCCTGAGGCGTCATGAAGGGCTTCCTTTCAAAAGGAAGCAGATTCATCCGCTTCACCGTTGAATTGAGTTCATTCTCCATATCACTGTAGATAACACGGATCTCATCTACCCTCCCGGCATCATACTCCGTCAAAAGGATATGGGCAATCTCCCTGGCCCGGTGCATGGTAGGATTCTGAGCCGTATAGAGAAAAGAGTGCTCGATAGGGATATTGTGCTTTAGATAATATCTTCTGCCATATTCTCCCACCACATAGAGCTTGACCTTCTTATGCTTCTCCATCTCAAGAGCTGCCTGCTTGATCACATTGTAATTGTAGGATCCGGCCAGACCTTTGTCGGCAGTAATGACAAGGTAGGCATAGGTCTCAGCCGGCTTTCGCCCCGTCTCCGGATAGAAATACCTGGAGTGGACATCCGCTTCCGTCTGGAAAATCCTCTTGATCTCGTTCTCCATCATCTCGAAGAAGGGCCGGGCCTTATTCAGATTCTGTTTCGCCTTCTGCAGCTTGGTCGAGGAGATCAGATACATAGCGTTGGTGATCTTATGGGTGTTCTCAACACTCATTATTCTGTTTTTGGTATCGGAAATATTCGCCATAGTGGAAACCTGCCATCTATACAATAACAATTTCTATTAGCTGTTTCACTGATCTTCCTTCTGTTTCTCCTGATCCGCCTCCGCTTCCTCCATAGCCTTCTTTTCCTGAGCTTCTATTTCCTTAATGTAGCTGCAGAGGTAGTTTCCTGCCATATCAATAATCCGCTGCTTATCCTCGTCTTCAAGGATGCCGGTATCATCGATGCTTTCACACAGGTCCGATGCCTGAACTTTAAAATGCCTGAGAAGCTTCTGCCGGAAATCAGCGATCCTGGGAACAGGAAGGTCCTGAAGGACGTGGGCTGTACCTGCCACCAGAAGGATAACCTGCTCCGAAAGAGAGAAAGGGGCTCCCTGGGGCTGGCGCAGCAGCTGCATAAGCCCCTGGCCGTATACCAGCCTCTTTTTGGTTGCTTCATCCAGGTCGCTGGAGAACTGGGTGAAGACTTCCATCTCCCTGTACTGGGCCAGGTCAAGCCTGATGCTGCCGGTAGCCTTCTTCATCGCCTTGGTCTGGGCAGCGCCGCCAACACGGGATACCGACAATCCAACATTTACCGCCGGCCGCTGGCCGGAGAAAAAGAGGTCGGATTCCAGAAAGATCTGGCCATCGGTGATGGAAATGATATTGGTAGGGATGTAAGCTGACACATCACCTGCCTGGGTCTCCACGATAGGCAAAGCCGTCAGACTCCCTCCCCCGATCTCATCCGCCAGGCGGGCTGACCGCTCCAGCAATCTTGAATGGAGGTAGAAGACATCTCCCGGATAAGCTTCACGGCCCGGTGACCGCTCAAGAAGAAGAGACAGAGCACGGTAGGCTATGGCGTGCTTGGACAGATCATCATATACGATCAGGACGTCTTTTCCCTTCCTCATAAAGTATTCTCCCATAGCCGTCCCCGAATAGGGCGCTATAAACTGCATGGGAGCCGACTCACTGGCGGAAGCATTCACAACTATCGTATAATCCATAGCACCTTTTTTTCTCAGAGAGGCAACCAGCTGGGCAATGTTGCTGGCCTTCTGGCCGATGGCTACATATATGCAGATGACATCATTCCCTTTTTGATTGAGAATGGTATCGATGGCAATGGACGTCTTCCCGGTCTGACGGTCACCGATGATTAGCTCTCGCTGACCTCTGCCGATAGGAAACATGGAGTCAATACAAAGAATACCCGTATTCATAGGGGTATCCACGGCCTGTCTCTCAATTATTTCAGGAGCCTGGGCCTCGATGGGCAGATAATCCGAAGACATAATAGCTCCCTGGTCATCCACCGGGTTTCCCAAAGCATCCACAACCCTGCCAAGGAAACCTTCCCCGACAGGCACTCCGGCGGTCTTTTTGGTCCGGCGTACCAGAGTTCCTTCCATAACGGACTCTTCATCACCAAAGAGGATGATACCCACACTGTCCGGACGAAGATCCTGAACCATGCCTTTTACTCCGGAATCAAACACAACGATCTCTCCGTACACGACACTCTCCAGACCTTCGGCGAAGACGATCCCGTCCCCCACCATGGTGACGGTCCCTTCCTCTTCCGGAAGAACCTCCAGTTCCCATTCCTCCAGGGAGGCTTTGAGAAGAGTGATGTAATCGATGCGGTCAGGCTGCTCTTTCTCCACAGCATCCATGACCGCTGTCTGAAACATATCCTTTAACTGCTGAACTCTTCCCTTGCGGGTCCAGTCATAGATTTCATTCCCGACGATCAGCCGGAAGCCCGACATCTTGGGCCTTTCTACCCAAAGCAGGTCGAACTCTTCATGATAGCGGTTCCTGAGAAAGTCCAGAAATCGTTCTTTATGAGCAGCATCCGGCGCGGTATTGGAGTATAGATAAGCTTTGGCAAGATTCTTTTCCAAGTTCTCACTCATGCTCTCCACTCCTTTCAGCTTCATCTAAAAAGGCGTCATAGAAATCGTCAGTCTCCTCTTCAAGCAGCAGCTTATCGGCAGCGTCCGCTATCAGATTGGAGATCTCTTCTTTCGCGCCGGCCACGATTTCCTCGCGCCGCCTCTCTCCCTCGCTCTCTGCCTTTTTGATGATGCGGCGGGCTTCCTCCTGGGCCTCCGTCACTTTCTGCCTGCGAAGCTCCTGGATCTCCCGAGAAGCCTTCTGTCTTTCAAGGAGGATCTGATCGGAAGAATCCTGAAGCTGCTTATCATAATCATTTTTCAACTGCTCTGCTTCCTGCAGGGCCTTGTTCTTCTCCTCATCAAGCTGGCGGTAATGCTCTTCCCTCTCCTCCATAAACTTTCTAACAGGACCAAAAAGGATGAAATAAAGACCCCCGAAAAGAATGATGACATTGAAAAGATGAAGCAATATCTGTACGAAATCAATTCCAAGCGGCATAATATTCTCGCCTCCTGTTTATTACATAACAAAAATGATCAAAATGGATGTGATCAAGGCATAGATTACGACCGTCTCAATAAAGACCAGACCCAACATCAATACGGTTCGAATCTTTCCATCTGCCTCGGGCTGACGGGCAATCCCTTCATTGGCTTTACTGATAGCCATACCCATACCAATGGTTCCACCCAGAGCTGCTAATCCAATGGGAATGGCCGCACCAAAGGCCTTGCCCAGATTGGTAAGATCGTTGGACTCCGTAATAGCAGCTTCCTGCTGGTCCCCGGATTCCTTAACTGCTGCTTCTGTCGCAGCCTCTGCACTCTGAGCATGTGCAGAGATTGCTCCCTTCAATACAACTGCGGTTAGTACAAGTATAAGCAATGCCAGGGCAAGTGCTGTATGCTTCACAAGTTTTGTCATCTTCTTCCTCCTTAGTTAATCAATCCTTACTTATCTATAATCATTTATCTATAATCTAAAATCTCTATGTATGTTCACAAGGTCTCTGCAGCTGTCTATGCCTGCATGGGCTGCGGGTCAGCATCCCCTTTCTGAGCCTTCTTCTTTTTCTTTTCCTTCTTTTTCACTTCAGATACTTCTGACACCTCTCCATAATATACCGAGGTCAGCATGGTCAGGACATAGGCCTGGATCACAGCGTGGAGCACCGTAAAAAGGACGCCAACGATAACCGGCAGGAAGAAGCTGAGTACAAAATAATAGTAGACAAGCTCCGTGGTCAGCATGCCGGAAAGAAGCGCTCCGAACAGACGGAAGGTCATAGACAGGGGAAGAGAAAACTCTTTCAAAGCCTTCAATATTCCTTTGGGTCCATTAGTGCTGATTCCTCCGAACACGATGAAAAGGTAGGAGAAACAGCCGATCGCTATGGCTCCATTAATATTGGCCAGGGGCGCAGGCAGGGCCACCGAGTGTCCCTGGCTGGTCAGAACCTGAAATCCGAAAAGCTCAAACATGGTTCCCACAAAGATGTAGGTACCTGCAGCAAATATATAACCGCCCAGGGCCTTATTCTTATGGGGACTGTTTCCCTTAGCCAAACCATCAAAGACGCCAACCCACATCTCAACCAGCATCTGGAATCGTCCGGGTATATATTTGAAATGCGGCAGGGCAAAAATACGGATCAATAGAGCCAGAAGCAGAATCATTCCTGTGACAATAAACCCTGCCACAAGAGAGGGATCCGCCATAATGCCGCCGGGCAGCCGGATCTGGTTCTTATCATGAAGCACCGCATCTTTCATAGTTTCCTTGATCGTCTCATGGTGAACCGAATAGCTGCGGCCTAGCATGATCATTACAAACAGCACCGCCAGCAGGAACAGCAAGACAATCATCACTTTCTTCTTATTCTTTTTATTTGCAATATTCAAGCGACTCATCACCTCCAATGACTTCATACGGCCTGGTTTTCCGCCTCAGTCACTTAGCTGACAGCCTATTATTAACAGGTAATAAAGACGAAATACCTCTCTATGATTTTTCATGTATTCTTCCTTTATACTCTCATCCACATCGTTTGTAAAGTAAGAAAAAAATAACAATGCATGTCATTTACAGAGCTTCTACAGACAGTCCTCCTCCGCATTTTCCGCACCTGTAGCGGCCGGGATTCATGACCAGGGCCGACTTTTTCTGACGATATAAAACTGCACCGCAACTGCGGCAGGAAATTCGATAGCGGGCCTTCTTTATATAGGCATCTTTGATCCCCGACCGCTCGCTCTCTTCCCGGCTTGCTTTACCTCTTACCGGGATCCCCAGCTTTCCTTCCACCTGACGGCCTATCCTCTGAAAGGATACCCCATGATTCATGCATCCCCGGCAGGTATGAACCAGTTCATGGGCAATGGTATTACGCACCGTTTCCTCATCTTCCAGGATGTGAACCGAAAGAGAAATTCTGTATACTCCTCTTTCTTTTCTGCAGCTGCCCATCCGGGTGGAAGACCGGGAAAAATACAGCTGACTATCAATCTGCCCCAAAGGAATAGGGATGCCGGCCCGGGCAAACTGCCGGATCATCTCTTCTAATATATTCTGAGCTCTTTGACACACCATACCATTATTCATATTATTCCTTCATTTTCAGTCTTTCATATCATCCGTTCATT
>CAMOVS010000075.1 GCA_946627575.1 uncultured Lachnospiraceae bacterium | reverse complement strand
TCCAAACAAATCTCTTCCTTTTTCCATCTCTATATATTATTGGAGATTATCCCCGGATCTCTTTGACGATCTCTGCCGCCTCGGCTACAAGAGCCTTAATCTCTTCAAACCGGCCTTCCTTAACCAGGTTCTTGGGAACCATCCAGCTGCCGCCGCAGGCAACAATCCTTTCATAGGCAAGATAGTCTCTGACATTGCCGGCATTAATACCTCCGGTGGGCATAAAAGTCAGATTGACATAAGGTGCGGCAACGGCCTTGATCATCTTCAGTCCGCCTGCAGGCTCTGCCGGGAAAAATTTGACAAAATCAAGCCCCATAGCCATAGCCTGCTCCATCTCGCTGGGCGTCTGGGTTCCTGGTGTTACCGGTATATCCTTATCCAGACAGTATTGCACGACCTCAGGATTCAACCCCGGGCTTACGATAAATTTGGCACCTGCTGCTACCGCCCGGTCCACCTGCTCTGTAGTGAGCACGGTGCCGGCACCAACCAGAATTTCCGGATAGGCTTCCACCATCTTTTTGATGGCATCCGCTGCAGCTGCTGTCCGGAAAGTGACCTCAGCACAGGGAAGTCCTCCCTCGACCAGCGCTTTGGCCAGAGGCTCCGCATCCTTGGCATCTTCCAGTACCACTACGGGCACAATACCGATTTTTCTGAATTCTTCTTTATAATTTTTCATGAAATACTCTCTCCTCTGTTAGAAGATTATGATCTGATCATCATTACAGGTATCAAACTCTCATCATTCCTGGCTGCGGATGTAGTCTTAAGCCTGGGACCTGCCTTCCAGCGCATGAATCATGTTGACAACAAATTCATGACTGGGCACGCTTACTCCAACCTTCTTGGCAGCGCGAACCACAGAGCCGCTGATGGTATCGACCTCGGTTCTTCTGCCGGCACGGATGTCGGCGCAGATCGATGTCACGCCCTCAGGTGAACCTACGGAGGTCTTGCGAACCTTCTCCGTGATCTCCTCCTCGTCCGCCTTCAGGCCCATGGCGTGGGCAACCTCCACGGCTTCATGGATCAGGGCTTTGGTCATAGCCCAGGCATATTCATTGCCGGCGATATAACCGATCTCGCACTGGAGCACTCCGGTCACGGCGCTAAGGGATACATTGGTAAAAAGTTTGTCCCAGATCAGCTGCTGGATTACAGAATGGATACGGACATTAAAACCGCAGGCATCAAAAGCTTCTTTTAGTTTCGGCAGAAAACCGGCCTTATCCTCAACCAGCATGCCTACGTTGGTATTACCCTCGCCGCCATGACGGATATAGCCCATATCAAGCACTGCTCCGTTGTCCTCGGTAGTCCCGATAATGATATGATCCTGATCCACATATTCGCCCAGAATATCTTCATGTCCGGACCCGTTCTGCAGGGTAAGCACATAAGTATCCGGTCCGATGAGCCCCTTATTGCCGCCAAGAGCTGCTTTAGAGAAAAGAGCCTTGACAAAAAGGATGATCAGATCTACAGGCTCAATTCCCTCCGTCGACGTGACAGCCTTGGGATGATAAATATTATCCGTTCCATATTCCTGCAGCTTGAGACCTTTTTCATTGACGGCAGCTACTACGTTGGGATTGGTATCCACAAGGTATACATCATTATGTAAAGAAAGATGGCCTCCGTAAATAGAGCCCATGGCGCCTGCGCCAATAACTGCTATTCTCATAGTTTTTCCCACATCCTTTCCTTTATGAGAACTCCTTAATACCTTCTATGGCATAAGCATGAACCGGGCTGGAATCCAGACCTACGATAGGAAGGGGGGAGAAGGACATGAAGAAAACATCCTTTGTCAGATACTCAAGGTTCTTAAGAACCTCAATAAAGACGATATTCTCTGCCATGAGAATGTCATGGAAAGGTTTAACATCCTCGTTGCTGTTCTCAATGGATACTCCGTCTCCAAATCCTACCGCTTTAACCTTGCGGTCACGGAACCACTCTGCAGACTCCGCTCCGATAAGAAGTCTCTTGTCCACTTCCGTGTTGGTTGCCTTGGTAAAGGGCTCAAGCTTATAGGAAGAATCAATGATAACGATATCTCCTTCTCTGACCTTGGAAGCTTCCCTGTCCAGGTCGGCTTTGCTAATGTGGGTATAGGGAGCGACCGTATCCTTGAAGTCCACATAGACGCCGCGTCCTACAAAGGTCGTCAGGGGAAGTCCGGTTACATCCGGCCAGTTGTCATCATGGTGGTAGGGGCACTCGGCATGAGTTCCCAGATGGCTCATGATATCAAAGTTTGTGTGGAAATCCGGAATCGGACCACCGGTATTAAATCTGTGCAGCTTGCATCTTCTGGTCTCTGTCGCTGGGTCAACCAGCTTGGAAAGATCAATCAGGCGGAGACCATTCCCCATATCGTAAACTACGTTCATCTTCTACCTCCTTATTCAAAAGCTTTTCTTTTTGTATTTTATATTTTTACTTTTACGACAACCTTCTTTACAGGACCAGGCTCTCCGGCCGCACAGCGAGGCTTGTGGGCGTCCTCCGGGGCAACCACGATCAGATCGCCCTCCCGAAGCAGAACCTGTCCGTACATGGGTGGATCCTCATAGAAAACCACATCATTCTCTTCGACTCTTTCAACCTCTATCAGCCCATCCCGCCTGCATACACCGAACATCTCATCTCCGGTCACCATAAACTGGATGTCAAAATACTGATCGTGGGTCTCAAATCTTCTTTCTTCCCAGGGAGAAGTACTGTACTCCTGAACCCCGGCGATAACCTCATCACCCATCAGGGGATAGAAACCTTCAGGCAGATCCTTAATATTGGT
This sequence comes from uncultured Lachnospiraceae bacterium, assembly GCA_946627575.1. Lineage (GTDB taxonomy): Bacteria > Bacillota > Clostridia > Lachnospirales > Lachnospiraceae > Anaerobutyricum. The sequence goes on along the minus strand of CAMOVS010000075.1, from coordinate 3,749 downwards.
CTCTGCAAGCCACCGGTAAGCCACGGTGAACCTGTCTTCCAGATAGTTGTACTTCTCCGCAACCGCTACATTAGAAAAAAACACTGGCACCTTCCTCTCCACATGGTCTATGCATGTTTTTGTCAGAGTTAGTATTCCGCTTTTATAACAATATTGTCCTCTTTCAAATGCAATTATCCTTCATTTACCAGTCTGATTTATCCTGCAAACCACCAATAAAATTCACCAATATGAATCATGTTAAAATAATACAATACCTCCCCCCGATTTGTCAATATTAACAATATCTCCCTAAAAAAACTTGATTTTATTGTATATTTTTTATAATTATTATACATTAACAATAAACACTCGGCAAAATATGTCTAAAAACGCAAAAATACTAATAGGTTTATCAGCGGTGGCAGGATTTCTGCCGGCAGGTTCCGGATTCTATTGTTTTCATCTCCTGCTTGCATGCTTATTTCTTCTTGTGTATAGTGGTCTTAACACAGCGATGGGTACAGGTATGGAAATACCGAAAACGAGCGTACGCTTACCATCGTTAGATGCAATCCATATCCGAACCATTAGAAATAAAAGAGGAAATCATAATGCTGGAATCGAGAGGAATAAGAAAAAACCAGGTCTTCGCCTGGCCTGATGACTATTATTGGGAAACGGATGCAAAAAAAAGAGAAGAAATGTTAAAAGGACGTCTGATAGAAGAAGACTCTGAAGAGAACCGGATCCGGAGCCGGCTGTTTGAGAAAAGGTATGTCACACCGGGAAAGGGAATCCAGGGTACGGATTATTTCATGAAGATCATAATGACCATGGAGAAAATCGCTGAATCTAAAGACTCCTTCTTCGGTAAAAAATCCTTTCAGAAAGGAATCCGGGAGATCCGGGATACTTTCTGCCTGGACCTGCTTCAGGACAAGCCTGAATACTCAGAGCTGTGGAAAGAAGAGTTTGTCAATCTCTGGAGTCTGTATATCGAAGTCTGCAGGGATGATAATAACTATGCAGGTCTTTTGCTGGGAACCGGCCGTATGTCCAAGGGACGACTGATCGAAAAGCTGGAAGCCGACATCTATCACAAGTCGACCGAGCTCCCTGAGCAGCTGGGGCTGGCGAGAGAGATGGCTCCCTTCCGGGAAGCCGCCTCCGAAGCCTTCTACCGATACTACTCCTAAAGCAGGTCGATACAATAGGATTCTGCTATGCCCTGCCTGTTCATGAGCCGGGCTGCAGAATTCCTGCCTGCCCCATAAAGAATATCCAAAGAAAGAGGGTAAGTATGGAAAGGGCTGTCCCCCACACCACGAACTGACCGGCCAGTTCCCCGTCACAGCCCATCCCGGAAGCCATGGCATAAGAAGCCGCTGCGGACGGGGTCGCGAAACAGGCAAAGATGGCAAAACGCTCTTCCGGTGAAAAGCCCGCTGCCAGCGAGGCCAGCAAGGCCATGGCCGGAATAATAATCAGTCTCAGGGTCAGGCCGGAAGCCAGCAGCTTCTTATAAGACCCTGTTTTTGAAAAATGCAGACTGCCGCCCAGTACAAACATGGCAAGAGGCGTGGTCATCTGGTTAAAGGCATTGAAGGGTTTATCGAGGGCCAGGGGGAAGTGTATCCCTGTGCTGTAGCAGAGAATTCCCGCAATGGCCCCTACAATAATAGGGTTCGTTATCACATTTTTAAAGAGGGTTCCGGGTGAACTTCCCTCCTTTCCTCCGAAATACTCCAGGATCAGTACTGCAGCCACATTGTAAACAGGCACGACCAGAGCTACCATCATGGCTGACAGAGAAGCGCCCTTCTGGCCGTACACACTCTGGGTCAGGGGCAGGGCATAGAGGACGCAATTGCTCCTGTACACTGCCTGAATATAAGAACCGGCCTGTTTCCTGTCCGGAATCAGGCGGGGAACCGTTACTATTAAAACAGCGATAAGCAGCAGGACCAGGCCCGCACAGAAAAAAACAAAAGAAAAGCGAAACTTCAGACCCGGATCAATACTATAGATGTTATAAAAGGACAAAAATGGATAAAAGCAGCGGAAGACAACCTTATTCAGCCTGTTAAGGAAAGGCTCATCCGTTACCCCGGTCCGGCGCATGATCAAGCCATAGAACATATATACAAAAAAGGGAGTGACTGTGGTAATGGCAACAATAAAACTATCCATGGTTCCACCTTTCCTATGATCATCGAAAACCCTTACAGGGAATGTAACATTCCAAAACGGTCACGGATAACTTCGCTGTGAGATCGTTCCGGATATCATAGTATTCCAGGATCTGATTTTTGTCCAGTTTCATGGAGAAAGAAAAAAACGATGAATCACATTCATTTTTATCAATACAACAAGCTGCCCCATCTGGGCCAGCGGATCATCAAAACCGGCATCGCCGTCTTTATCTGCCTTCTCTTCTACTGGATCATGGGTTTCCATGGTCTCATCACCCAGTCTACGGTAGCTGCCATCATATGTATCCAGCCTTACCGGTCTGACAGTATAAGGACTTCGGTGAACCGGATTATCGGCACCCTGATCGGTGCCGGATGGGCCGTTCTTTTCCTGCTGGTTCTGGACAGGCTGGCCAGGAATCATATCCATCCCCCCATCTTCCTGGTCTATCTGGCCATGAGCCTGGGTGTCATCATCAGTCTTTATTCGACGGTCCTGACAGGGAAAATGGAAGCCGCTTCCCTGGCCGCTATTGTTTTTATCTGCATCGTTGCCGTCTATCCGGATTTCGATGCGCCTTTTGAGAACACCTTATATCGTATTGTCGATACGATAGTTGGAATTATCGTAGCGGGAATTGTGAATTCCCTCAGCCTGCCGAGACGCAAGCATAAAGACTATCTCTTCTTCATTCGCCTCCAGGACCTTGTTCCCGACCGCTATTCCAAAGTCTCTACCAATGTTCTGGTTATTCTCAACCGCCTTTTTGAAGACGGCGCTAAAATCTGTATCAGCAGTAAGTGGGCCCCTGCCTTTATGATCTCCCAGATGGGTCTTCTGAATGTCACGGTTCCTGTTATCGTCATGGATGGGGCTGCCCTCTATGACATAGCAAATCGCCAATACATGAATGTCATCGCCCTGGACAAGACCGATGCCCGCTTTCTCAGAGAACTTTTCAAAGAAATGGGTCTGGGCTATGCCGCTTGTACCATCCGGGAAAGCTCCCTCATGATCTACCGCGGCGGCAAGATTAACGAGGCCGAAAAGCGGGAATATGAGCTTATGAAATACTCACCCTACCGCAACTATGTGATGGGAGAATTCACCGACGAAGACCAGGTCTGCTTTATTCGAATCATCGACACGAACGAAACCATCGAGATGCTTGAAAGGAAACTGAAATCCCTCCTGGCCGGAGGCCGTTTCAGGATCGTAAGAAGGCCCCAGCACATGATGGAAGGCTACAGCGGACTTTATTTTTTTCATGAACAGGCAAGCATAGAAAACAGTCAGAAAGCACTGGTAGGTCTCCTGGAAGAAAAAGAAGGCAAAACAATAATCCCGGTCAATATGACCGGGACAGATCAATACGTATCGGAAAATGAAGCCATCGCTCTCCTTAACAAGGTCCGGGCTGTGTACGAACCGGTCTGGAGACCATGGAAAAGAAAATCAAAAACTGCTGGCACGGCTAAAAATCTTTGAGCCAGCAGCTTCCGATATTAGACAATGCAGTTTCCTGAAGCATCCGGATCATGAGATGATCGCTGCTGCTTCCTTTATTCCCCACT
>CAMOVS010000074.1 GCA_946627575.1 uncultured Lachnospiraceae bacterium | reverse complement strand
TAAGGCACCGGATTCTGATTCCGGCATTTCCAGGTTCGAATCCTGGTAGCGCTGTTTAAAAAGAGTCACATTTGTGGCTCTTTTTTGTTGTTCTATATTGAAAGCAGATGATAGATTAGTACAAGAAAAAAGCATTGTTTCCCGTTCGTGATTATGGTATGATAAAGCAAGAACTGAAGATTCGTCGTAAGAATTGAATTGGGGTATATATCTATGAGAGAGGCACATATAATCTATAATCCCGGAAGATACGTTATGAAGATGTTCTTCCGCAAGATGAACAAGGAATCGCAGGAAGACCTGAAAGAGCGCAGATATGATGCCGTAGGGCTCTTCCAAACCTCCGTTGCCGGTATTCTTTATTATGCTGATCGTGTTGCCAAGACAAGCAACGTTCTTCCGGTAGAGATTCAGGGCAGCTGCCCAAATCATATTACCACGCTTGCTTTCTTTGGTGAGACGGCTGCTGTTGAGACGGCCATGAAGATGATTATCACAGAAGAGAAGGAGAAGAAGAACCGTCTCATCTAAGGATAATCTTGATCACATCATAACTATAATATGGGTGGATTCTGTTAATCTTCATACGGTTAATAGAATCCACTTTTTCTTATAAGGTCAGCCCGGCGGCAGTCGTAAAAAGGAGCCAAGCTGTGTGACAGGATTAGGCAAAATGAAACAAGTCCGGTGGCAGGCGGTCGCTGGGACGCAATTTGGCTTGAAGTGAAGAGTGGGCTTGTCTTTTATTTAATAATGTAGGAGAATTACATCATGAGATACAGCATGAATATTAAAGTACGCTACAGTGAGTGCGGAGGGGATAAAAAGGTTCCTCTGCATCAGATCCTTAATTATTTTCAGGATGCTGCTACCTTCCAGTCTGAGGAACTGGGATACGGGGTTTCCTACAATATGGAACAGCATAGAGGCTGGTTTTTGCTGGCCTATGACATCAGTATCGTGAGGAAGCCTGAGATGTTTGAGGATCTTACCTTATTAACCGATCCCTATAAGATGAAGGGGTATTACGGCTACCGCCGTTTTGGGATCATAGATGCAGCCGGGGATACTATTGTTACAGGGGATTCCATCTGGATTCTCATGGACACGGACAGCCTGCTGCCGGTGAAGGTCCCTGAAGACATGTCCAGGGCTTATGTGGAGGAATCTTCCAACGAGAAGGTCGTGATTAAGAGAAAGATCAGACCGGGAAAGGAATGGGAGCCGGCTGATGAGTTTGATATATCCCAGGTTTATCTGGATACTAACCACCATGTGAATAATAATTATTATGCTTTATGGGCGGAGAATCTGCTGGATAAAGAGCAGGCAGGCCGTGTAAGGATTGACTATCGTAAGGCTGCCATCCTTGGTGACCATGTAATTATTGACAGGCAGGAACTTGAGAGTGGGACGGTATTCCGTTTTGAGAATCAGAATGGGGATCTTCTTGCATATATTTCTATAGCTAAAAAAGAATCTTAAAAGAGGGATTTTAGAGGGAGATTGATATGGAATTAGGTAAAAAGCAGATTCTTTATATGGATCATAGAACAGACTTTGGCGTGTATTTGCGGGACAGTGAAGAGACCGAAGGTCCGAATGAATGTGTTCTGCTGCCTCGCAGGCAGGTTCCCCCCGGCCTTGGAGAGGGAGATGCCCTAGAGGTTTTTCTTTACAAAGATTCTGACGACAGGCTGATTGCTACCAGGGAGGAGCCGGCCATGGAGCTGCATGAGATTGCAGTGCTTGAAGTGGCCCAGGTCAATCGTGTGGGCGCTTTCCTTAAATGGGGTCTGTCTAAAGATCTGCTGCTTCCTTACGGGGAGCAGACACGGAAGGTTGAGAAGGGGGAGAGAGTTCCCGTAGCTCTTTATGTAGATAAGAGCAGCCGACTTTGCGCTACGATGAAGATTTATGATTATCTAACTTCAGATGCTCCTTATCGCAAAGACGATGAGATCGATGGGACCGTGATTAGTGTAAATCCTGAATACGGAGCCTTTATTGCTGTCGATAATCGATATCATGGTTTGATTCAAAAGAAGGAGATGATCCGGCGCCTTCTCCCGGGAGAGATGGTTCATTGCAGGGTGTCCGGAGTCCGGGATGACGGCAAACTGAACCTGAGTCTTCGCAAGAAGGCCCATGTGCAGATGGATGATGATGCGGAGACTATCCTTGATAAGCTGGAATACAATGAAGGCTTCCTTCCCTTCCATGACAAGTCTTCTCCTGATGATATTCGCAGAGAGTTTTCCATGAGCAAAAATGAGTTCAAAAGGGCTATTGGAAGGCTTTACAAGCAAAGGAAGATCCGAATTGAAAACGACGGAATATATAGGTCCTGATCGTTTGAGGAGAGCTTAACATCTGATATTAGATAAAATCAGAGGTGATGTGATGATTCGACCTGTTAATGCAAATAAAGTATGGCTTGGGCTGGTTCTGCTGCATTTGGCAGCCTCCTTTATAGCTGCATTTTCATCCGGGATAAAGGGAGGTACATTTTTTCTCAGTTTTATCTCCTGGTTCTTTTTTTGCATCTGCCATGAAATCAGCCAAAGAGTCAGCCTGGATGGAGTGTTAGGGCCTGATAAGACTTCCTTTCTTTCCCGGATCAGGCAGGGGGAAATCAGCAGGAAGACATTCGCTATGATTCTTGCCGGTTTCGCATTCTGGCTGCTTCTTTTTTTTCTTATGGATGATGACGGACGAATGCTTGTCTCCATTAATATGATGGAGCTGGCTTATGCGGCCTGGATCTGCTGCAAAGCTGCTACCGGACTTGGATCTTTTTGCGGACTAGGAGTCCCCCGAAAACCATGGAGCCTGCTTCTTCTGGTTCCTGCTGCTCTTCTTTTATTTGTTATATCAGGGTATGTCAATGTTCTGTCTATGTTTTTCTTTAAAGATCACATCAGCGGCAGGCTCATTGAATACAACAGCAGTCTTGCGGGATCTTTGATCTCGATCGCCCTGATTCCTGCCATTGTGGAAGAAATCTTTTTTAGAGGGCTGCTTTTTCGAAGTCTGGGGGGAAAATGGAGGGCTATTTTGGTATCAGCCGCTTGCTTTGGTCTCCTTCACATGAACTTTAATCAGATGTCTTATGCTTTTATCATGGGAATCTTTTTCGGGTGGATTGTCTGGAAGACGGGGAATCTGATGACCACCATGGTCATTCATGGATTATTCAACAGCATAAGTATACTGATAAACTATTTTGGCGGGCCGGAACAGGCAGAGAGCGCTGCGGCTGAATCTGCAGGGTATGATCTCATGACCTTGATGGCCGGCAGTGACGACGGCAGAGCTCTTAGGGGAATCCTGATCGTTGGGCTGCTGATGAGTGTCATTTGTGCCGGGCTGCTTTATTTTTTAATCCGCTTCTATAGCAGGATTAATGGGGAACTGCATAAGCAGGCAGCCTTTTCCCGTATCGAGGAAGAAAGGGGCGAACAGACAGCGGGTTTTGAAATGGGCCGGGAGCTGGAAGCTTCTCGCTGGAAACCGAGTGCTTCCTTCTTTGCAGCCTGCATAATCTGCCTTGTTTATGCCGTATTAATAGAATGGATGTCTGCTTGAAAAGAGGGTTAGAAGAGAGCTGCGGCGTCTCAATCACTTTTTCGTATTCTAAAAGTGATTGAGACGCCGCAGTGTATGCTTTACAATAATCTGGTGGAACGACGATATTCATTTGGCGTCATATAAGTATTCTTCTTGAAGGACTGGGAAAAGTAGGATTGAGAGGAAAAGCCCAGTTCTGAAGCAATCTCAGCGATGGACATATCTGTATTTTCCAGGAGCTTCTTGCTCTCTTCGATCCGCTTTTCATTCAGATAGCTGATTGGCGAGCATCCGTAAAGTTTGGTGAAAGAATGAACAAGATAATACTTGTTCATCCCGCTTTCCGCTGAGAGGATGTCCAGGGTAAGATTCTGCTTATAGTGGGTATCGAGGTATTCCTTTACGACGCTGCAGTCCCGTCCTCTTTTTTCCTTGCTGGTACTTACACATTCGAGACCGAAATGTCTTTGAAGCCAGATGAGTATGATGCGGAGATACATATTGACCATGACCGCATAGTCTTCAGACTGTTCCTGCAGTTCCATAATGATGAAATCACTAACATGCGGAAATGTATTTAACAATCTCTCATCCGTTAAAGAGAGGACTCTCCCTTCCGGCGGGATATCGGCAAAAGACATATTCTCGATGCCCAGGGAAATGATGTTAAGAGGTTTCTCTCCGATCAGAAGAGAAAAACGGGAATTCCCAGGGTTTAGTATAAGGATATCATGTTCTTTGACGGACAGTTCATGCTGATCAAAGGATACAACGGCGCTGCCCTCGCGGACGTAGATGATCTTTGTGTAAGGGTAACCGGGATAAATGTCCATGCTCGGCTGATTCAGATGATATACATTGACGTGAGACAGTCTGGCCGAGAACTTTGAATTAATATTATGCTGCTGTACAGTGTAGCGGTATTGCGGCATATCAGCACATCCTTTCTGTCGCACACATTCAGGGGGCGTCAGTAGGGGGAAGCACCCTGCTGAAAAACAAATCCTTATAATTATTTTCCATGTCTTGTCGGAAGATAACTCTTTTTTATTATAAAGGTTTTACATAGAAATTACAATTGTTTAATTATTAAATTTTTGATAAATCTGACAATAAATGCACCCAATTATAGATAATTCTGTACATTATTTGCCTTTTTCCCTTGCAAGGTGCACAAATCATGTTCCTTAAGCATAATATGTGGTATCATAATGTATAAGTCTGGTGTTAAACGGTCGATTAAGCGGACAGATGGACAAGTCTGTATAGCAGCTCCGCCGGACGATCCCTGTGAAATCGACTTTTTGACCCTGATATCATACATTCGTACATACGATAGAAATGGAGTAGAAAAATGACAAAAAATGAGCCGGTATTGGTTGTTCTGGCAGCAGGTATGGGAAGTCGTTACGGTGGTTTGAAGCAAATGGATCCGGTGGATGATCAGGGCCACACCATTTTGGATTTCTCGGTTTATGATGCGGTTAGGGCAGGCTTTAAGAAGGTTGTTTTTATTATAAAGCATGAGATCGAAAAGGACTTTAAAGAGCTGGTAGGCAGTAGGATAGAGCCTTTTGTAGAAGTGGAATATGTTTTCCAGGAGCTGGACCGGCTGCCGGATGGCTATGAAGTACCCCATGGCCGGGTTAAACCTTTTGGAACCGGTCATGCCCTTCTTTGCTGCAGGGATGTGGTGGATGGACCCTTTGCCGTGATTAATGCTGATGATTATTACGGCCCCAGGGCTTTTGCTATGCTCTATGATTATCTGACCAGCCATCAGGATGATCGGATTTACCGTTATGTTATGGTAGGCTTCCATATCGAGAAAACGATCACGGAAAACGGCCATGTTGCCCGGGGGGTCTGCCGGACGGATGACCATCATTTTCTGGCTGAAATCAATGAGAGAACCAGAATTGAAAAGGTGGGAGACGGAGCTGCCTACACTATGGATGATGGAAAGACCTGGATTCCCATTCCGGACGGGACTCCGGTCTCCATGAACTGCTGGGGCTTCTCCAGAAGCTTTCTTGATGAACTTGCCCGACGCTTTCCGGCTTTTTTAGATGAGCAGCTGGAGGTAAATCCTCTCAAATGCGAATATTTTCTTCCTTCTGTGGTGGAAGAGCTGCTGGATGAAGGTAAGGCTACCGTGGAGGTCGTGGAGTCCGCAGATAAGTGGTATGGTGTGACCTACCAGAAGGACAAGGCTATGGTGATGGCAGCCATCAAAGCCATGAAGTCCGACAGCCAGGATCCTGCCGGTTTCCGCTATCCTAAAAATCTCTGGCAGTAATCGGATCCTTGAGGGTCAATGTCCGCAAAATGGGCCAGGTTGACGGATTCCTTTTGGATCGATTAGACTGATAGGGAATGATCATTGTTATATTACTATTCACTTAAAGATGGGCAGCCTTTTTGCAAGGAATCGGATAAAGAGAGGAGGTGACGGGATGCCCTGGATTATTATTACTTATATTATAGCGGCAGCCGCCACCTTTTTTACCGCCTCCGGCTATATCCAGTGGATTTCCAGGGGCGGCAGCCGAAAGCTGGAAGGTATTCTTCTTCGTCTGGCCCGGGAAGAATCGGACAGGCAGGCCAGAATACGGATGGAAGAAGAGAAGCGAAGGCAAAGGGAAGAGGAGATTCGCCGGAATCAGGTCTTTCATCTTGGTTTCATCATCACACACGGGACTGCCTTTGGCGGCTGCTCCGCCATCCTCAGGGATGGCCGATATCGTCGGGGATCGGTCCCCCTTGAAGAGATTCTCATGCATGGGAGACACCCTTCCGGCAGGGAGTATACTTTTTATATCGAGGAGTCAGACATCAGAATCTGTGCCTGTGATGACCCGGACAGCCTGCTGATCCTTTCAGACGGCATGCCCTTTGTCATCCGGGAGACCGGCATGGGACGGGGAGAGGGAAAGACTGTGAACAGGGCCCTGATCCGCAAAGATGTACTTTACTATATTATACTTGAGACCAAGCATGAGATATCGATCCTTGCTTCTGAAAGCTGACAGGATTTTCCGGCCTGAATGAGGCCGGATGAG
>CAMOVS010000073.1 GCA_946627575.1 uncultured Lachnospiraceae bacterium | reverse complement strand
ATTCTATCTCACTATGATTATAATTTTATGACGGGGGAAAGTCAACATAGATTAAAAAACAGCCGCCGCAAAGAGCGGCAGCTGTCTTTTTACAAATCACCTTAGGAAACTATAAATTACAGATTTGAAATCCCTTTGTGATAATATACAAGCATAAACACGCCGGCGTATTTCGATAATTCTTTGATCTCTTTTATAATTTGTTATAGAAAGGAGTTTGAACATTATGAAAAAGATAAAAAAAGGTATTATATATCTTCTTATGGCTATCATGACATTCTCATTTACTGCTCAGGCAACCACAGCTAACGTTCATGCCCAAATTGGAGGGGATTATTGTAAAATACAAAAACATTTACTTTCAAAAAAAAGAATAACTGTAACATATAGTGCAAAACACTGCAGAAGTATTGTCAAGTTTTGTGATTCATATAATAAAACTATAAAAAGGATTGACGATTTAATGGATCTATATAAAAAGTTCTCTAAAAAAACCAAGTCACCATCATTATCCTCGGTGCAGCTAAAGCTATTATGGTATTATGCCAAGGGAGTTGGCTATAATTACAAAAAAACCAAAGCGTTTTTCAATAAGGCTAAAAAGAAAAATGCCGGTATCAAAATGTCATATATATTGTATGTTTATGACGGCCCCACTGGTTGCACAACTGAAGGAAAGAATTATACATACACTTTCATTAAATCAAAATAGAAAAGTTAAAAAATGGACCGGCAATTTGTCTATTGTCGATCCATTTTTATATATAAAGTTATGAACAATTCAAATAACTATTACCTTTCAACCGGCTTCCTGAGAAGGCCCATCAGAGCAGCGCCTACCAGAGATCCTACAATAAGCGCTACGATATACATGGCCGGACTGCCGATCGTCGGAACGACAAAGAGTCCTCCATGCGGTGCTCTAAGAGTACATCCAAATGCCATAGACAGAGCTCCCGCTACCGCAGAACCAATTACACAGGACGGGATAACATGGAGAGGATCTCCAGCTGCATAGGGAATGGCGGCTTCAGAGATAAAGCAAAGGCCCATGATGGCGTTAACCGGCGCGGCTTTACGATCATTATCCGTGAATTTATTCTTAAATAACAATGAGGAAATGGCGATCGCAATGGGGGGAACCATTCCGCCAACCATAACAGCTGCCATGATCATGTATCCATTGTCAGATCCTGACGTTGATGCCGCTTCCAGAGCTGCCGTACCAAAGACGTAAGCCGCTTTATTAAAGGGACCGCCCATATCTATAGACATCATGCCTCCTACGATAGCTCCCAAAAGAATTGCATTGGCACCGCCAAGGGAATTCAGCGCATTGGAAAGCAGCTGATTAAGCCAGGAGAAGAAAGGATCCACTGCAAACATTAGAATGCTGACCAGCAGCAGACCAATAACAGGATAAATCAGCATAGGTCTCAGGCCATCCATGGAAGCGGGCATCTTCTCAGTGAGCTTTTTAAGTCCAAGGACAATATAACCTGCTGCAAAACCAGCAAACAGTGCTCCGATAAAGCCGCCCGGAATAGTGGCATCTCCACTAAAAGCAGAAGCAAATGTTGTTCCCTGGGCAGCAATCCATCCGCCGACAAAGCCGGGCATAAGACCTGGGCGGTCTGCAATGCTCATCGCTATATAACCGGCAAGGATCGGCAGCATAAACTGGAATGCGAATCCTCCGGCTGTCTTAAAGAATGCGGCTGCAGGAGTATTCATTCCAAAGTTACTTGGGTCGATGCTATAGTCATCAAGCAGGAAAGCAATCGCGATCAGGATTCCGCCTCCGATTACGAAGGGCAGCATGTGGGATACACCGTTCATCAGGTGCTTGTAGATCTGCTGTCCTATACTCTCATTACCGCCTGCATCCGCGTCACTGTCCGCTCCGCCTGCATGATGGTAGATGGGAGCCTGGCCGTTGACGATCTTCTCGATCAGCTCCTGAGGTTTGTGGATACCATCCTGGACCTTGGTCTTAATGACTGGTTTGCCGTCAAATCGGGCCATCTCTACGTTCTTATCCGCAGCGATGATAATACCGTCACAGGCTGCGATCTCTTCTTTGGTAAGGATGTTCTTAGCTCCACCGGAACCGTTGGTCTCAGCCTTGAGGGGGATACCCATCTCCTTGCCCTTCTCCTCCAGAGATTCCGCTGCCATATAGGTGTGGGCGATGCCGGTCGGGCAGGCAGTTACTGCCAGAATCCGGTAGCCTGTGGAAGCAGCTTCCTGTACAGGTGCAGCTTCTTCCTGCTTCTCTTCAGCTCCGTATTTCTCAGTTTCCTTCTCATCGATAATCTTCAGATACTGATCCGGGCTCTGAGCCGACAGCAGTTTCTGGCGGAAATCATCATCCATCAGGATGGTGGACAGTCTTGCCAGAGCTTCCAGATGGACATCCGAGCCTGTTGCGGGAGCCGCAATCATGAAAAAGAGGTTGGACAGGCCGCCATCCAGCGCCTGGCAATCGATCCCGTCCGGGATCGTAACAGATGCAATACCCGGCTGTACTACTGCGCTGTTCTTGGAATGGGGGATGCAGATTCCATCGCCGATAGCAGTGGGGCCTTCCGACTCTCTCTTTAAAATACCTTCTTTAAATGCCGCTTCATCATTAATATTACCCACTTTGGCATGCAAACCGATCAGGGTATCAAGCATCTGCTCCTTATTGGAAGCATCCGCATTGAGGATGATGGCATCCTTCTTTAACAAATCTACGATTCTCATTTCTTCTCCTTTTTCATGTCTTTTCATGTTTTAAAATGAATGTGTCTGCTTTATTGAATCAGTTGTTCAGCCTGAGCCAGGGTCTCTTCATACATTTCCCTGGAAGCAAGGCCTTCGGAAAAAGCGGTTGCGCTTCCGGCCGCAGTTCCGGTAACCAGGGCTCTGGCGTAGCTGCCGCTTTCCAGGTATCCGGCAACAAAACCCGCTACCATAGAATCCCCGGCACCAACGGAATTCACTACTTTACCCTTCGGCGTGCCGATCCGGGAAGTCTCTCCTTCTTCCGGCACTAACATGGCTCCATCTCCCGCCATGGAGATCAGCACATTCCTGGCCCCCTTCTTCTGAAGCTCTTTGGCGTAGTACTCAATCTCTTCATCGGTCTTAAGCACCTTGCCGAACATCTCCCCAAGCTCATGGTTGTTAGGCTTGATGAGGAAGGGATGGTATTTCAATACATTCAGCAGCAGATCCTTGGTTGCATCCACGACAACCCGGATTCCCTTTGGTTCCAGCCTGGCCAGGATTCTTTCATAGACATCCTCCGGCAGAGTATTGGGAATACTGCCTGCCAGGATCAGGATATCCTCCTGATCAAGCTGATCCAGCCTGGTATAAAGCGCCTCCAGTGCCTCCGCAGTGATCACCGGTCCCTGACCGTTGATCTCTGTCTCATCACCATGCTTTACTTTCACATTGATTCGGGTATTTCCTTCCGGAAGTCTGATAAAGTCTGCTTTAATCCCCAGCGACTCTACCCCTTCTTTAAGAGCTTGCCCGGTGAATCCTGCCACGAACCCCAAAGCAGTGGTTTCATGTCCCAGCATTTTCAGGATGCCGGAGACATTGATTCCCTTGCCGCCATAGAAAATGGATTCGCGTATGGACCGGTTAATATCCCCCGGCACCAGGTCTTCAAGAAATACCACATAATCAAGAGCCGGATTGAACGTTACCGTATAAATCATATCGGTTCCCCCTTTTGTGGTGTTAAAGGTATGTCAACGTGTTCCAAAGTATTAGCCATTATATCACGATTATTCTTTGATAGGAACCGCAAAGATAAGGATTCAGCTATTTTTATCCATAGCTCTCCCACTAAAAGATCCGGATGTACCTGACATCCGGATCTTTATTACAGTTCATGCCAATTATGACAGTCTATTCTACTTTGATCTGCTTCTTTTCCAGCAGATAATTCACAAAACTTTTTGCCAGATAGTAAATAACTGCGAAAGTCGGAACTCCCAGCAGCATACCCAATATACCAAATAATCCTCCTCCCAGCATGATGGCAAATATGATCCAGAAGGGAGAAAGGCCGGTGGACTCCCCAAGGATCTTGGGACCGAGAACATTTCCATCAAAGAGCTGCAGACCACACGCAAATATGATAAATACGATCGCCTTCACCGGGTCAGCCAGAACAATCAGAAAGGCGGAAGGGATTACTCCAATATACGGGCCGAAGAAGGGTATGATATTGGCCACGCCTACGATCACGCTGACCAGGGGAGCATAGGGGATGCCCAGCAAACTAGATCCGATAAAGCATAGAATTCCTATGATAATAGAATCCACGACCTTGCCTGAAATAAAGCCTCCGAAAATCCGATTGGTTTGCTTAGCTATATGAAAAACTTTCTCTGCTGTCCGTTCACTGGCAAAAGCGTAAACAATCTTTTTCACCTGGCGCAGGAAAATCTCCTTGCTGGTCAAAACATAAATGGCTACAACAAAGCCGACCAGGAGATTCAGTACCACACTGAACAAGCCCATAACCTGGTTAAGCAGCATGGACATCTGCGGCAGCATATCGTTCTGAACCCAGTTGAGCATATATCCGATTATGCCATCCAGGGAGAAGGCTCCGGAGCTGATGGATTCTTTCCCATCACCCAACGAAGCACCACCCACCTGCAGATAGTTTTCAATGTGGATCCCCTGGCTCTCCAGCCAGCGGATAGCCTTATTGATCTCTGAGGGAAGGACCCTGGCCAGATTAATGATATTTTCCTGGATCAGCGGAAAAACCATAGCCCCCAGCATATACAGAAAAAGAAAAACAATCGCAAAACTTATAATTAGAGCCAGTGTCCTGGACAAAGTCTTTCTCCTGTTATCCGTTTTTATGCTTTTTTGAAATGCCTTCAGGAAACGCCGCTCAAAAAACACCATGACAGGGTTCAGCAGATAGGCCATAGCCAGACCCATGATAATCGGTGTAAGTACAGACAGGATCCTGGAAAAAAGGGATAAAATTGTACTGATCTTGTATACAAAAAAGAAAAACAGGATTCCGGAGATTATTACTATTATTTGAGGCAGCCCTTTCCTGAACAAGGCTTTGAGGCTGTTATCCTCAGTTAGGTTGTTTGGATTATTCATGAAAACGTCCTCGCATTATTCCTGATTTTATGGCGTAAATGCTATATATACAGTTTACTCCAGCTCATTTTTTTTGTCTATGATAAATGCACTTTACCTGCATAATCTTTTATCATGATATCTTGTACCAATGAACTCTGTGCCTTTGTCCATACTCCCTCCCCATGCTATCCCAGGATCTTAATCCTCCTCAGATTCTATGAAACGGGCCTCCCTTGACACGGAATTCATAAGCCATTATACTGATTCAAGACTCTCTCGCAATTCTTGAATCAATGTAAAGGAGGAAGTGCTCATGAGATGTCCCAAATGCGGAAGAATGAATGATGATCAGGAGATGTACTGCACATCATGCCATGCCCCTTTGGGCAATACCAGCTATCGTCCTCTTCCCAGAAAAAAGTCACGACGCAAGCGTGCATTGATCATCATTCCTCTTGTATTAATAATCCTGTTAATTGCCGGGATATTTGGTTATCGGTTTCTGATAAAAACAGGATGTCTGAAAGTGACCGACATGATCTTTGAGCATGGGCGCACCCTGGACTTTTCAGATATAGATAAAAATAAGCTTCCCGATGCTTTAAAAAAGCAGCCTAATGCCCGCATCCTGGTCGAAGAGGAATTGAAGGACCTGATAAATTCTTCGCCTATAGGAAAGCTGGTTTCCGTAGATAATCTGGATCTGGATCCCATCATAGACGAGATCGTCAAAGATGGCGAGTATGAAGTTGTGAAAACTCAGGTTTCCTGGAACAGGTGCAGGGTGACAATCCGCACATCCAACACAGATTTTTCCAAAATACTCGAGACCCTGACCCAGGTTATAAAGGAGGATGCCACAGCCTCCGATTCAGACCTGCGTGAGGCTTTGATTGAACAATTCAAGGGGCTTAATCCTTTCAACAAAGACGAAGAAGACCCGGTGGATTGGGGCTCTCTGCTTCTGGATTATTATCAGAAAGCCAAGGAACAGTCTCCCCGCATGGAGAAAGAAGGGGTGATCACATACGGATTCGAAGGAATGAATATCACCGGATGGACGATCATCGACTATGATCGGGACCTGATCCGGGGATTTTACGGAATTGATATTCCTGACCAGATATTTGACAGCTTTATGGGCGCCTCCAATGACAAGGAGAAATAATAGGCCATAAAAGATAATGCTTCAAAACTTTCCATATCTCTTTTGCAGCCTAACGTTTGTAAATCGAAAGGGGTGATGCCTGCCGGCATCACCCCTTTTTCCATGATTTCTGTTTAATGTATTGAATACCGTCTTGATTATTATAGGATACTAATCATTGCTCAGATAATGATTAATATGGTTGAGGGCCTGACTCTCATCCGCTCCATCAGCTATCACGGTTACCGCTTCCCCTTCCGGGACGCCCAGGGTCATCATCCCCATAAGGCTTTTGGCATTAACCCGCTTATTGCCCACTTCTACATATACTCTGCTCTCATACTGGCTTGCAATCTGAATAAACAGTGCGATCGTGCTCGGAT
>CAMOVS010000072.1 GCA_946627575.1 uncultured Lachnospiraceae bacterium | reverse complement strand
ATGAAGATCAATCGGTTGGAGATTGAGAATGTAAAGAGGATCAAGGCGGTTACCCTGATACCCTCTGAGAATGGTCTCACCATTATCGGTGGTAACAATGGACAGGGGAAGACGTCGGTCCTTGATTCCATTGCCTGGGCTCTGGGCGGGGAAAACTATCGTCCATCCAATGCGAAGCGGGACGGATCTGTCACCCCTCCAAACCTGAAAATAGTTATGAATAATGGTCTGGTGGTCGAGAGAAAAGGTAAGAACAGTTCCCTGAAGGTAACGGATCCGACAGGAAAGAAGGCCGGACAGACTCTTCTGAATGAATTTGTAGAGGGATTGGCTATCAACCTGCCAAGATTTATGAATTCATCCAATAAGGAAAAATGCAATACACTTTTGCAGATTCTTGGAGTTGGTGACAAGCTGGCGGTATTAGAGCTTGAAGAAAAAGACCTGTATAACCATCGAAGGGCAATTGGCCAGATCGCTGACCAGAAAGAAAAGTTTGCCAAAGAACAAGTCTATTATCCGGACGTCCCAAAGGAGCCGGTGTCTCCGTCTGATCTCATCAGACAACAGCAGGATATCCTGGCCAGGAATGGAGAGAACCAGCGAATAAGAGAACATGCCAATCAGATTGAAAACAAGGTGCATGACCTGGAAAAGAAGCTGTCACTCCTGCATGGCCAGGCGGCAGAGATCGAGCGGAAACTAAAAGAAACGATTGATGCTTATAACCAGGCTTGTGAACAAAAAGAAATTGCTTTTGCAGATGCTTCCGTTCTCCAGGATGAGTCTACTGCCGAACTGGAGGAATCGATTCGTAATATTGATGAAATCAACCGGAAGGTCCGGGCAAATCTGGATAAGGAAAAAGCAGAAGAAGATGCGCAGGAATATCGTGATCAATACGATAAGTTAACCCATAAGCTTGAAAATATCCGGAAAGCAAAAACAGATCTGTTAAATAATGCAGACCTTCCACTTCCGGGATTATCAGTTGCAGACGGGGAGCTGACCTATAAAGGACAGAAGTGGGACAACATGTCCGGATCAGAACAGCTTCATGTATCCGCTGCCATTGTCCGGAAACTCAATCCTGAGTGTGGTTTTATCTTACTGGATAAGCTGGAACAGCTGGACCTTACTACCCTGAAAGAATTTGGCGAATGGCTTGAGCGTGAGAATCTGCAGGCTATTGCGACCAGGGTATCCACCGGCCCCGAGTGCAGCATCATCATCGAAGATGGTTATGTGATGGATGTGCCGCCACAAACCATTCCCAAGCCTAAATGGAAAGCAGGTGAATTCTGATATGAACATTACCAGGGGGAAAATCCAGACTCCTCAGAAGATTGTTATCTACGGCCCGGAGGGGATCGGGAAATCGACTCTTGCCAGCCATTTTCCTGATCCGGTCTTTTCTGATACGGAAGGATCCACAAAAAAACTGGATGTTGCCCGGTTTGATCCACCGTCATCATGGACTATGCTTTTAAGCCAGGTGGACTATGTGATTGCTCATCCGGGCGAATTTAAGACCTATGTCATTGATACAGCAGACTGGGCCCAGAAGCTTTGTATCCAGCATATTTGCGATAAGCACAATGTGGGTGGAATTGAAGATTTTGGCTACGGCAAAGGATTTACATATGTATCTGAAGAATTTGGACGATTGCTGAACAGGCTCGATGATGTGATCAGTGCCGGTATCAATGTAGTCTTAACAGCTCATGCCCAAATCGTGAAGTTTGAACAGCCCGATGAAATGGGGGCTTACGACCGCTGGGGGATGAAGCTGATCAACTCACCAAAGACTTCCATAGCAGCCATGGTTAAGGAATGGGCCGATGCGGTCCTGTTCTGTAACTATAAGACCTATGCCATTGCTGTGGATGACAAGGGTAAGAAACACAAGGCACAAGGCGGGAAACGGGTCATGTATACATCCCATCACCCATGTTGGGATGCCAAGAACCGTGACAGCCTGCCGGAAGAGATCCCGATGGAGTATGATTCCATCCGTCATATTATCGAGCATGCAGCATCAGCTCCGGTGGATAAAGAAACAGTTCCGCCTGAACCTGAAATGAATGATCTTGAAGACGTTCCTTTAGAGCAGCTGGAGTTATACCCGGAGCTGACTGAAATGGAGGATAAGCCGGCTCCTGCACCTGATCCGCCACAGGGGATACCCAAGGCCCTGGCCGATCTGATGAAAGAGGACGGTATTTCAGAGTGGGAGATTCAGGCTGTATGCGCTAAAAGAGGGTATTACCCCGAAGATACGCCGCTCAATAATTATGATCCGGAGTTCATCCAGGGATGCCTTGTGGCTGCATGGCCTCAGGTCCTGGGGATGATCAAAGAATATAACAGCGAGATTGGAAGCAATAATCCATTTACGAAAGGAGAATAAAGATGGCTGAAAATATAGATAGAGAATTAGGATGGGATGATTATATCGAAAAGGAGTCAGATTTTATATTGCTGAAGGAAGGAGACTATAACTTCAGTATCACGGGATTTGAAAGAGCCAGACATCCGGGCAGTGAGAAGCTCCCGCCCTGTAATAAGGCAATAGTGCAGGTCCATATTGAGTCCCCTGAGGGATCTACAACGATCAATCATAACCTTTTCCTTCATACCAAATGCGAAGGGATGTTATCAGCTTTCTTTGAAGGGATTGGCTTGAAGAAAAAGGGTGAAAGACTGCAGATGCCATGGAATAAAGTGATCGGCTCTACTGGCCGTTGTAAGATAACGATCCGCCGCTACAAAAATAAAGATGGGGAAGAACGGGAATCCAACCAGATCAGCCGGTTCTATCCTAAAGAAGATAAGCCGGCATTCCAAGCCGGTAAGTTCTGATGCTGGCGCTCAGGCCGTATCAGGAAGAAGCGAAAGATGCCATTTTTAAGGAATGGCAGAATGACCACAAGAAGACCTTGCTTGTGCTCCCAACCGGATGCGGCAAGACGATCGTATTTGCAAAAGTAACAGAGGATTGTGTTCGGCAGGGTAAGAGGGTCCTGATCCTGGCACACCGGGGGGAGCTGCTTGAACAGGCAGCTGACAAGATCGCCAAATCTACCGGCCTTGGTTGTGCTACAGAAAAAGCTGAAGAGACTTGTATGGGCAGTTGGTTCCGGATCGTGGTTGGATCAGTCCAGACCATGATGAGAGAAAAAAGACTGAAGCGATTTGATCCGGAGTTTTTCAACACGATCATCATTGATGAAGCCCATCATTGTATTTCCGACAGCTATCAGAAGGTCCTGCAGCATTTTCCGAATGCAAATGTCCTTGGGGTGACAGCTACCCCGGACCGTGGTGATATGAAGAATCTTGGACAGTATTTTGAATCTCTGGCCTATGAATATACCTTGCCTAAGGCCATCAAAGAGGGATACCTGTCGCCGATCAAGGCGCTTACGATCCCGCTTAAGCTGGACCTTACCGGTGTAGGCATACAGACAGGAGATTTTAAAGCATCTGACCTGGGGTCAGTGCTGGATCCGTATCTGGAGCAGATCGCGACTGAGATGGTGCAGCACTGCCGGGATCGAAAAACGGTAGTATTCCTGCCCTTGATCAAAACATCACAGAAGTTTCGGGATATCCTGCTGGAGCATGGTTTTCGGGCTGCAGAAGTCAACGGGAACAGCTCTGACAGGGCCCAGATCCTTGAGGACTTTGATAAGGGACGATACAACGTGCTGTGCAATTCCATGCTCCTGACAGAGGGCTGGGATTGCCCTTCGGTAGACTGCATCATTGTACTCCGGCCGACTAAAATCCGTAGCCTGTACAGTCAGATGGTAGGCCGGGGAACAAGACTTTGTGAAGGCAAGGACCATCTGCTTCTCCTTGACTTCCTGTGGCATACGGAAAGGCATGAGCTGTGCCACCCGGCCAGCCTGATCTGTGAAAACAAGGAAGTAGCAGATCAGATGACAAAGAATATTGAAGAAGCAGGCTGCCCGGTAGATATCGAGGAAGCCGAGACCAAAGCATCGGAAGATGTTGTTGCCCAGAGAGAAGAGGCCCTGGCCAAGCAGCTGGCAGAAATGAAGCGGAGAAAGAAGAAGCTTGTGGATCCTTTACAGTTTGAGATGAGCATCCAGGCTGAAGACCTGACCGGTTATATGCCTTCTTTCGGCTGGGAAATGGGCCCGCCGACAGATAAGCAAAAAAGCACGTTGGAAAAACTGGGCATCATGCCGGATGGAATCGAGTGCTGCGGTAAGGCAGCCAAGATCCTTGATCGGCTTTCAAAGCGACGTAATGCGGGACTGACCACTCCTAAGCAGATCCGCTTCCTTGAAGGAAAAGGTTTTAATCATGTGGGGCAGTGGGACTTTGATGCCGCCCGTAAACTGATCGACCGGATTGCCGCGAATGGCTGGCGGGTACCTTATGATATCGACCCATCAACTTATGTGCCGAAAAAGGTGGATCAAGAATTCATCGAATGGCCTGCGGCAGGCCTGGCATGGTAAGGAGGGATTATGGATAACCAGATGGATTTAAGGGAATTACTACCATATATCAATCCTGCAGCATGTGACTATCAGAAATGGATCGATGTTGGTATGGCCTTAAAACTGGAAGGGTATTCTGTCAATGTGTGGGATGAATGGAGCCGGAATGACCACCGATACCACCCTGGGGAATGCTTTAAAAAGTGGAATACATTTCATGGTAACTCTATACCGGTGACCGGAGCCACCATTGTCCAGATGGCTAAAGATGCGGGATGGACACCGGCGGATTATGGTCATGAACTTGACTGGAATGATTCCATCAGCAGGGACTATGAAATCCTTGATAAGGACTGGGTGGAAGCCCGTGAGATCCATGATCCCGGAGACCAGTGGAATCCTGTATCGGACCTGATCCGGTATTTGGAGACCCTCTTTGATTCCACGGATAATGTCGGTTATGTGACAGAATCCTGGGAGAAGGATGGCAAGCATTTGCCTTCCAAAGGGAACTGGGACCGTACAGCCGGCCAGCTGATCCAAGAACTCAGTAAATGTAATGGAGATATAGGCTCTGTATTCGGTGACTACAATCCTGATGTCGGAGCCTGGATCCGCTTTAACCCACTCGACGGCAAGGGCTGTAAAAATGATAATGTTACAGATTTTCGCTATGCTCTTGTGGAGTCTGATGAGACAGACCTGGAGAAACAGAATGCCATCATCCGGGAGCTTGAACTTCCGGTGGCCTGCCTGGTGCACTCCGGGAAGAAAAGCATCCATGCCATCGTAAAGGTGGAAGCCCCAAACTATGAAGAATACCGTAAGCGTGTGGACTACCTTTATAACGTCTGCAAAAGAAATGGTATCAAGGTCGATACACAGAATAAAAACCCATCCAGACTGTCCAGGATGCCGGGGATCATGCGGGCCGGCAAAAAGCAATACCTGATCGATACGAACATCGGGAAAGCTTCCTGGGATGAATGGAAGGAATGGATTGAAGATATCAATGATGACCTGCCGGACCTGGAGGGTCTTTCATCCGTATGGGATGACCTTCCGGAACTGGCCCCGCCTTTAATTCACGGAGTGCTCAGGCAAGGCCATAAGATGCTCATCGCAGGACCCAGCAAGGCCGGTAAGTCCTTTCTCCTGATCGAGTTGTGCTGTGCGATTGCTGAAGGCCACAAATGGGCCGGGTTCCAGTGTGCTCAGGGAAAAGTCCTTTATGTCAATCTGGAGCTCGACAGGGCTTCCTGCCTGCATCGATTCAAGGATGTATATAAGGCTCATCATTGGAACCCTGAAAACATTAAGAATATTGATATCTGGAACCTTAGAGGAAGGTCTGTCCCCATGGATAAACTGGCCCCAAAATTGATCCGGAGGGCTGAGAAACAGCATTATATCGCCATCGTCCTTGACCCTATATACAAGGTCATAACAGGTGATGAGAACTCTGCTGATCAGATGGCAAACTTCTGTAACCAGTTTGATAAGGTCTGTACCGAACTGAATGCTGCAGTGATCTACTGCCACCATCACAGTAAAGGTGCCCAGGGCGGTAAGAAGTCTATGGACCGGGCTTCAGGATCCGGCGTGTTTGCCAGGGATCCGGATGCCCTGATCGACCTGATCGAGCTGGAGACAACCGAGGCCCTACTGAAGCAGGAAGAGAATAAAGCGGTATGCAATGTCATCCTGGGGTATCTGGGAAGCGATAAAAACCTGACAGTCTCCTGGGACTGGAAAGAGGAACTTAGCCAGGATGACTGCCTGAATGCGAATACCCTGCAGGAAGCCTGTAAAAAGCGCCTGAAAGCCGTGGATCAATTTAATATTGATTCCCTTATCACTGAGGCCAGGAAACGGGTTGAGGCGCGTACTGCATGGCGTATAGAAGGGACCCTCAGGGAGTTCCCGAAGTTCCCGCCTATTGATTTGTGGTTTGATTACCCAGTCCACTATATGGACGATGTGGGGAGCCTTAAAGATATCAATCCGGAGTCTGAAAAGTCCTCAGTCCAGAAGATGATCGAAGCTAATAAAGAGCGGTCTAAAAACCGGAATGTTGAAACATTCAATAAGTTTATGGTCGCCTTTGATGGGCTCGTCGACGAGGATGGAAAGGTCCTGATGCAGGATCTTGCAGACCAGATGGAGGTCGATGTTAAGACGATCGGGGCCTGGCTGGGGACAGGAAAGAAGGCAAGAAAGGACCTGAAAAAAGTGTTTGAAAAGATTCGAAAA
>CAMOVS010000071.1 GCA_946627575.1 uncultured Lachnospiraceae bacterium | reverse complement strand
AAGAAGAAGTTAAAAAACTCGTAGCTCTTGAGGGAGCCCGTTATATTCAGAGAATCATCCGGGAGAATGATGTGCTGGGCATCACCTGGGGGAGCACCGTACATCATCTCATTAATTATCTGAACCCGGCCCAGAAGGTCAACGCAACCTTTGTAACGCTTCATGGAAGCATTGCCATCTGTGACGATGAACTGGATGTCCGACCTCTGGTAGAAGGCATATCCAGAGCCTTTTCCGGCACCAAGTATTCTCTGTTTACGGAGGCCCTGATGAGCAGCTCCCAGGCAGCCGATGTCATCAAACAGGAAAGAAATGTAGAACGGATTCTCAATATGTTTGATAACATTGATATTGCCATAGCCGGCGTTGGTTCCATGTATCCTGATATGCGGTCAATTCTGGGAAAGCCGGAGTTTATGTCTGCAGACGACCTGGCTAATCTTCAGCAGCAGAACTGTGCAGGAGATATCGCTCTCCGCTTCTTCAACCTGGAAGGTCAGGAATGCAGTACGGATCTGAGGGATCGCATGATTTCCATAGATCTGGAACAGTTTAAAAAGATTAAGACCAAGATTGTGGTTGCTTCCGGTGTGCAGAAGGCCCAGACTCTGCTTGCGGCATTAAAGGGCCGGCTGATCGATGTCTTGATTATCGATTATGAACTGGGGACTGAGATTCTCAAATATAAGAATATGGAGGAGCATCATGAGTGATTGGAAAGTAATTGGAATCGGTAATGATCATGCTGCAGTTGAGATGAAGAAAGAGATCCAGGCCTATCTTGAGGATAAAGGATTCCGTGTGGTGAATTATGGCACTGACTCTACGGAAAGCTGTGACTATCCTCTTATCGGTAAAGCAGTGGGTAAGGCTGTAGCTTCCGGAGAGGTGGACGCCGGTGTTCTGATCTGCGGAACCGGAATCGGCATATCCATTTCGGCCAACAAGGTTAAAGGCGTACGTGCGGCGGTTTGCAGCGAGCCGGTAACCGCCAGACTGACCAAGGAACATAACAATGCCAACATCATCGCCTTTGGTGCCAGAATCGTCGGGCTGGAGATGGCTAAGGCTATCGTGGATGCCTGGCTTGAGGCAGAATATATCGGAAGCGGGCGTCATGAGCGCAGAGTTGCCATGATTCACGAGATTGAGATGGAATAGTTATTTGAGATACCTGCCAGCTTTAATCTCTGCATCATTTGATACCCACGAAAAATGATTCCCACGAAAAAACTGACAGGCTTATTATAGTTAGGAGGACATGGATATGATGGATATGATGACAGGGATTTTGACCAGAAGAAGTGTGCGTAAGTATACAGACCAGCCCATACCGGAAGATGTGCTTGAAGCAATTGTGGATGCAGGTCTCCATGCGCCTAGCGGAAGAGGATCCAAGACCTGGAAGTTCACGGTGGTTACCAACAGGGATAAAATTCAGAAGCTGGCGAGCGCCATCGCTGAAGAATTGAACCGAACAGGCTACAATATGTATAATCCTACCGTACTGATTATTCCGTCCAATCTCAGAGATAGTAAGTTCGGCAAAGAAGATGATGCGGTTGCCCTCCAGAATATCTTCCTGGCTGCCCATGCTTATGGCGTAGGAAGCTGCTGGATCAACCAGATTCAGGGAATCTGTGATACGGACAGGATTCGCCCTGTTCTTGATGAGTTCGGCATCCCTGCTGACCATGTGGTCTATGGTATGGCTGCTTTGGGATATCAGGAAGGCGATGGAGGAATTCATGAGTTCGAGCGAATCGGTGATGTGGAGTATGTCCGTTGAGTGCTGTAATTTAGATCAGGCCTGTGAAGCAGGAAGCTCTGAACCATCTTAATATAATGATAAAGACCATAAGGCCGCTGCTCTCCGAATAAGAAAGCAGCGGCTTTTTGGCGCAATAAGGCGGAGGGATTTTTGACTTCTTCTATGTTCCTTTATGGAGGCTTGTGGTATTATCATAGCAGAGGATGCAGATAGTACAAGGAATCAACAAAGGAAAAGACAAAGGATCAATGCTATGAAAAAACAGGCAATACAAAAGAATAAAAAGACCGGGGGTTCCGGAAAGGGGAGGAGTCTTTCTTCCAGAATGCTTCTGTTCGTTCTGATTTTCGCACTTCTGGCCAATGCGTACATGGTTAAGAAGCTGTTTTTTACCTCAAAGGCAGCCTATTATAAGGCGGAATCCCCTTCCGGGGAAGAAGATAATGCCGCCTGGGCAAGTCTGGGGATTGGAAAGGGATCAGACGAAGATTCAGAAGAGGAGAAGATCATCCGGGCAGCGGATGTCAGCAGAAGGTGGGGTCTGACGGATCCTGTCAACAGTGAGGAGGCCTGCCGGCAGGCGGTAAGGGACCTGGGTCCGGAGATCGGCCTCGATGTGATTCGCTATGATTACCCCTGCGTCAGCCTGGATCAGCATCATTTGATGGATACCTACACCCTGCAGCAATGTTACAGGGGTATCCCGGTCCTGGGACATGTTCTGACGGTAGCTGTGGAGAAAGATGGGAGGATCCGGAGTATTATCGGGAGAGAGGCCCAGCTGCCGGATTCACTGGATTCCATGATCGATTCTGCCCTAAGTGAAAAGGAGGCAAAGGCTCTGTGCTTAAAGGAACTGGACCGAAACGTAGGCCGGACCGTCAATGAGGATGCAGCTTTGAAGGAATCGAAAGGCCTTCATATTCTTTATAATGGAGAGAAAGATCCGTGTCTGGTCTACCGGTTTACGGAAGACCGGAAGGGACAAGGGGCGTCAGTCCTGTATCAGGTGGATGCTGTAAGCGGAAGAATCCGGTCCTTTGGCAGTGTCTATGATAGTGCCATGACCCATGTGACTCTGCAGGGGCAGAAGGGCGAGAAGAAACTAGCCGTGGACCAGATTGGCCCGACCAGGGTCCTTCTTCGGGATACAAAACGGCAAATTGGGATATATGCGCTAGGCAGGGATGGGGAGGCGGTTGCCGTCAATCCGGCCGGGAAGTCGGACTCCGTCGATCCTCTGAAGCAGAGTGGTGTGGACGCCCTTTACAATATGCAGAGAGCCTGGCAATACTTTGCCAGAGTCCATGGCCGCAAGGGACTTGCTGATGGGGATGGTCAGATTAAGGTATACCTGGAGACCGGATCCGGGGAGAGAGATGATCAGGCCTTTTTTGTCAGCAATCCTGATGGAGGACATTATATACTGATCGGAGACCGGAAAAAGTATGATATGAGAACCTCCGCCTGGCTGGATCTGATGGGCCATGAATACAGTCATGGAATGATAAACCAGGCCTGGAAAAAGGAAATCGGCCTGGCAGGACCACTGGAGAACGACGTCCTTGCAGAAGGCCTGGCCGACCTTTTTGGAGAACTCGTTGAGGACTCCTATGACGGGAAGGGTAAGGAGACCTATTATGACAATAGCTGTGACTGGATCAGCGCCGGCTTCTCTTCGGATCCCAGGGACGCGAAGAAGCCGAATAAAGGCCATATTTCATCCTATGATGACCTGGCATCGGCAAAGGATCCCTTTGATGGCACTTATCTGGTCACCCATCCGGCCTGGCTTCTGACCCAGGGAGTGGATGGGAAGGAAGAAGGAAAGTGGAACAATCTGCGCCTGAGTCAGCTTTATTATGACGCTCTCTGGTCTGTCAATGGATTGAGTGACCTGGCTGATTTTCGTTTTGCCCTGGAAAACAGCGCCAGGGCCCTCTGTGCTTCCGGCAGGATTGACCCGGCTCAGGAGCAGGCTCTTTCAGCAGCCCTGGACCAGGTTGGTATAGCCAAAGAGGCAGAAGACGGTAGGGAAACTCAGGATCGAGGGGCAGAGGAAGAAGCCGGGGGCAGGGACATCTGTCTGGCTTATGAAGGACCTGGGCCAGCGGGAAAGGAGGCAGCAAATGCCTGCAAAAAAGCTCTGCTTTCCTATGTCGGCAACCTTCTGGAAGACCAGCCCGGGGCCAGGATCCATATCCTTGGCCTGACTTCCGACGGAAAATGGACTCAGCAAAATGCGGATTACAGTCGGACATCTGTAAACCGGGCCATCCTTGACCTGGGATCCGGAGAGGAGGGCCGGCCGGCTGATCTGGGAGGACTCCTGTCAGCAGCTTCCGAATGTCTGACATCAGGAGCAGAGGGAGCCAATAAAAAAGAAGAGGAGGAGGGAAGTCAGCTGATCATCCTTTGGGGAGAGGCCGACCGGGAATCTTCCTCGGACAAGGCTGTCTCGACAGCCCAATCCCTAAAGGAAAAGGGAACAGAAATCGTTTGTCTGGATCTGGCAGATGGAGTAGGGAAAGACCAGGGCGGCCTTGATCGGATCGCCTCCGAGGCCTCCTTCTATGCCGCGTCTGACCCGGACAGTCCGGCCTTACTTCTTTCCTGGATCCTTTACCGGCAGGCTCATCCGGGAAAAATCTGCAGAATGACGGTAAGAGGCTTCCGGACAATGAAGATCTATGATAAGGGCAAGGAGGTTCTGGCTTACGGATCAGATTCTCCGGATACAATGGCTCTCCCATGGGGGCTGGCCTGGAAAGAAGGAGAAGGGTCAGAAAAAGGAGAGACCCTGGTTTTTGAATGCCTGGCTGGAACCGGTCTGGAGGCCGGCCTGACGGGAAGAGACAAGTCGGGAGACCTGATTCTCTTCTATCAGGATTGCCATGGAAACTTCTCGGACAAAAGAGAATTCAACCAGATTGGCCTGGGGAAAAAGACGGTGATTTATACCAGGCTGGATCCGGGTAAGGCCAGCGTCCTTGAGATCGATGAAAACGGGGATGGGCTGTTTGACAGATCGAAAGAAGCCGGGAGAAATGGAAAAGGAAAAGAAGCCGGTCATCCTGTCACCGGGCCGGTGACGTTCCTGGCCCTCTCCATGCTGGCATTATTCCTGCTTGTAAGCTTTGTCCCCACCCTGTTAAGAAAGATCCTTGCCAAAAGAAAGGAAAAGACAGGAGGTCCTGTCTGCCTCCATTGCGGCATGAAGAACCGGAGAGGGACCCGGGCCTGCAGACAATGCGGCAAATTGCTTCCCGCTCCCGTAGAAGGCCATGAGAGCAAATTCAGCAGAGACCGGGAAAAGGCCGGATTCAGGCCGGCCCGGATCGTGATTGCCGGAATTCTTCTTTTGCTGACCCTGGCCCATGCCGTCTTCTGCCGGCAGCCTGGCGCAGAGGCCTATATGGACTATGCCGGGGGGCATCCCGCGTCCGGCTCCTATGTCTGTGAGCAGGGACTGAAAGAAAAGGATTTTCAGAAAAAGATCTGCACCTTTTTGCTGGGCCGTTTTACCGGGAGACTGGAAAAGGACGATAAGGTGGATCCTGCTCTGGCCGGCAATGTGAAAGAAGCCATGAATCAGCTGGAGAAATAGGAAGAGATTGAAGTTTGAGGGCTAGAGAACCCTTGCCATAACAATAATGACAATAGCTGCAATAAAACAGTGGATTACAGATAGGCCCGGGGCTACGACTCCCGGGCTTTTCGTTTACAAAAGTAAAAATGATATTATATTATATGGTAATTATGCACTAAAATAAACCCTGTTAACGCACGGGAAATTATTCAATATTTACAGTATGTATGAAATAAATTTCAACCTTGAATTTGCATTTTACATAATTTATCATAAATATACAGAATGTGCTTGTTATATTAATGATTATTTGAAAGGAGCTATCTATGAGGCTTGCAGGTTTGACGATTAATGAGCTGATCACCGTGGACTATCCCTGTGAATGCGGACGTCATCACCATATGGCCATTGACCATCTGGCGATTGGCAAGGGGGCAGTGCAGAAGCTGCCGGAATTCCTGGCCGACCAGAAGATGAAGGACGGGACGCCTTTCACCAAAGAAGACAAAGTATATGTGGTTGCGGATATCCATACCTGGGATATAGCAGGGAAAATGGTATATGAGATGGTGAAGGATCTCGGATATCCTGTAGAGTATTATATTTATCCTTATGAAGAGATGCATACCAATGAGAAGTTTATCGGCGAGCTAGAGGACGTAATGCCAAAAGACGTTAAGCTTCCGATTGCTGTGGGTTCAGGTACTCTTAATGACCTGACCAGAATGGTTTCCTTCCAGAGAGGACTTCCCTATTATATTATCGGCACGGCACCTTCTATGGATGGCTTCGCTACCGATGTAGCTCCGGCTACCATCAAGGGACTAAAATGCTCTCTTCCTGCTCATTGCGCCAGCGGCATCATCGGAGATACCGATCTTCTTTCCACGGCTCCTGATAAAATGATTGCAGCCGGAATCGGCGACATCATTGCCAAATACATTGCCATCAATGACTGGCGGCTTTCCCATATTATCAACGATGAATATTATTGCGAGAACGTGGCTGACCTCATGCTTGCTTCCACCGACAAGGTGGCCGGCAGCGTGGATGGTATTGTCCACAATGATCCCAATGCCTTCCAGTACCTGATGGAGTGTCTGGTCCTGATCGGAATCGCCATGGGATACGTGAACAACTCCCGGCCCGGATCCGGAGCGGAGCATTCCATGGGTCATGTCCTTGAGATGAAGTGCGCTCTCAAGGGACTTTACGGTGAGCTCCACGGTACTTCCGTCGGCATGGCGACCTGCGTCATGGCTGAGATGTACAAGAAGTTCCTCACCATGGATATCGATTATGATAAGGCCAGGGCTCACGCCGATCAGTTTGACTATGATGCCTGGGCAGAGGAGATCCGCCGGGTCTTCGGA
>CAMOVS010000070.1 GCA_946627575.1 uncultured Lachnospiraceae bacterium | reverse complement strand
GGTCTTGCCGCTGCCGGATTCTCCCACCAGGCCCATGATCTCGCCATCTTCTATGATCAGGTTGACACCGTCAACCGCATCCCTCTCCATGTTGTAGAAACGGATATGCAGATCTTTGATTTCCAGCATCTTAGCCCACCTCCTCTTGCTGAACGTGCATGCCTTCTCCAATCAGGCCTACGCCAAAGATCAGAATCACGATCGTACATCCGGTGCAGATCGCATACCACGGGGCAGCCCGCAGCATGCCCTGAGCTTCGGAAAGCATATAACCCAGGGATGAATCAGGGGGCGTTACTCCGATCCCCAGGAAGCTCATGCTGGCTTCTGCAAGTACAGCGTTGTTGAATCCTATGGTAAAGGCCGGCAGAAGGACGCGGAATGTATTGGGCAGCAGGTGAACGAAGAGGATCCTCAGATTGGAGGCTCCCATAAGCCTTGCTCCTGTCACATAGTTCTGCTCCCTCAAAGAGGCAAATTCCGTTCTCATCACTCTGGCAAAGCTGGGGATAAAGACAAGACCCAGCGCCAGAATGACACTGTACTTTTTCCCGGGCCCGATCAGGCTGACGATCAGCAGGGCCAGCAGGAAACTGGGAAATGCCGTCAGGGCATCGTTAATCCTCATCAGGATGTCATCAACCACGCCTCCAAAGTAACCGGTAACAGCTCCTACCAGGGTGCCTGCCACCGCCCCGATGACCACAGTTAGAAGAGAGATGGCCAGGGTGGTTCCCGATCCTTTTAATATCCTGGAAAAGATATCCCTGCCAAACTGGTCGGTGCCAAATATGTGGGCCGGACTGGGCGGCTGAAACCGCCCGTACTTCATGGCATTGGGCATATATGGGGTCCAAACAAAACCCAGAGCCGTCAGGCACAGCATCAGGCCGGCTATAATCAGTCCCGCCGCCAGGATAGCATTAACGGGGAGTTTTTTACGATTCTTAGTCATGCTCAGCCTCCCCTTCTATCGGACTCCAGGCGGAGTCTGGGATCAATCAATTGATTAATCAGATCTGCAGTTGTACCTGCCAGAACAACCCAGAAAGCCAGGATCACCACGATGGCCTGAACTACCGGATAGTCACGGCTGGATATGGACAAAACCAGGAAACGACCCATGCCCGGAATGCCAAGAACCTGCTCCACGACGATGCCGGCACCCACCAGCTCCGCCAAAGTCTGCCCCAGGAATGTAATCACCGTAACCATGGAATTCTTCAGAACATGCCGTCTTAACACGCTGTCACGGTCATTTCCCCGGCTGATGGCTGTCCTGACATAAGCCTTGTTCATCTCAGATATGACTGTGCTTCGCAGCATCCGGACCGACATGGCGATCCGCGGAATGCTGAGACAGACAGCGCCGAAGAAGAGATGGATCATGGACTCTCCAAAGTTCACAGACAACCCCGGAAAATCCTCAGGGATAAAGATTTTTAAAAGCACGCCAAATATCCAGCAAAACAGGATGCCCGTAAAAAAAGGAGGTACCGCCATGCAGAGCTGGTTTAATACCGTATGCCGCCAGGTAGATACCATGGTGGTCCTCCGGCAGCTTATTATCCCGAGAGGGATGGATATGATCACGATCAGCAGGAAGCTGAACAGGCTTAGATAAAGAGAAAGCTCCAGCTTGTCAGAGATCAGACTCCAGACAGGCTGGCGGTAACGGTAGGATGTTCCCAGATTACCTGTGAAGAATCCGCCAAGCCAGCTGACATAGCGGACAGGAAGGGGCCTGTCAAGCCCCATTTCCTGCCGAAGGGCCATGACCTGGGCTTCTGAGGCTTCCGTCCCCAGCAAAGTCCGTGCCGGGTCACCCGAAACCAGGTCAAAAGCCAGAAAGGTCAGCATGGATACCAGAATCATGGTGACAAGCACCATGAGGATCCTCCTCAGGATCAGCCGGCTCATTTGGACCAGCTTAACGTGGATACGTCAAGCACATAGAGCGGATAGAAGGTAAGCCCCTTCAGGCCCTTACGGACCGCAACCAGGTCTGCCATATCCTGAAGAAAGACACTGGCCGCATTCCTGGTCATATTCTCTTCCAGCTGCTTATAGAGCTTGATCTGCTCTTCATCATCTGTTTCCTTGAGAGCCTTTTTCAGAATTTTGTCATAATCCTTATCGGAATAATTAATAAAGTTTTTATCCTGTTTGCTTCCGAACCGCTCCAGGAAGGTTCTGGCTGTCAGATTATCGGGAGTTAAACCGATCACAGTTGACTGATACTTTCTGTTCTCATAGACCTGGTCCAGCCAGGTGGCCCAGTCCACGGGCTTAATCTCAGCCTTCACGCCGATCTCCTGGAGCATTTCCACCAGGACAGTCCCCGTGTTGACATGAGGAGTATAATTGGAAGGCACGGTGATGGTCATCTTAAAGCCCTTAGCATAACCTGCATCCTTCAAAAGCTTCTTAGCCTTCTTGATATCTTTTTTATAATAATCGGTCAGAGAGTCATCATAGTACTTGCCGAAAGATGGAATCATAGAAGTTCCCAGAGGAGTACCATATCCATCGAAGGTCGTATCAATCACTGCCTGTTTGTCGATGGCCAGGCAGAGAGCCTGCCTTACTCTTACATCATCAAAGGGCTTTTCCTTATTGTTAAGGTAAAGGGCCTGAACCAGATTCATACTGCCCTCTTCGATGGTGAAATCGTTTTTATTCAGCTGCATAATCTGATCGCTGGACAGGTGGCTTACCAGGTCAAGTGCCCCGCTCTGCAGGCCCATAATCAGGCTGTTAGCATCTTCCAGGATACGGTAGGTAACCTTGTCTATATTCCCCGGGGTTCCCCAATAACCGTCAAAGCGCTTCAGAACCAGATTTTCCTGAGCAGACCGGGAGACGAACTTATAGGGTCCTGTTCCTACCGGGGCGGTCTCCAGATCTTTATATCCGGCAGGAATAATGTAGGCATTCATTACGGAAGCCAGGAATTCATTGTTAGGCTCTGATAGAACAATCGACAGCTTATCGCCATCCTTTTTCAACTCTTTTATCGCGTTCAGAGACTCAAGGTAAGCAGCCTTATCTTCGCCTTTCCATCGACGCTCGATCGAATAGACCACATCGTCCATGGTCACTTTGGCATCATTATGGAACTTCACATCCTTTCGCAGGGTGAAAGTATAGGTCAGGCCGTCATCGGATTTCTCCACATCAGATGCCACAGCCGGGATAATATCTCCATTAGAATCCGGCTTCACCAGGCCTTCGTATACATTAAACATGACTTCCTTGGTACCGGCCGCTGTCATGTGGTCCGGGTCAAGACTGTCAAAGTCCTGGGCTATTCCGATGGTCACTTCATTGTTCTTTGCACGTTTGGTCAGTTCACCGCCTGTGGATCCTTTCCCTGCTCCCTTGCTTCCGCAGCCCGCGAGAAGAGAAAGCATCATGACACAAGCCAATGTCACTGCCACATACCTTTTCTTCATGGTAAAACTCCTTTGCTACTTTGTGCTTTTGTCTTACGATCAAATCGCAAGAACTCTGTGCTTAAGATCAAAGAATCCTGTGTCACAGATCATACCTTTATTCATTGAAATAATGCTCCATAAAACCGTAAATCTTTCCTAGTGCAGAACCATCCAAATGATAGACCACCCACTTCCCCTGACGTTTGGCACCAACAACTCCTGCGTTGATAAGAATCTTCATATGATGAGAAAGCGTAGACTGTCCGAAATCCATCAGCTCCAGCAGCTCGCTGGCATTTCTCTCCTTTTCTCTCAGCAGATCCAGGATCCGAAGCCGGTTTTCGTCTGACATGGCCTTGAATATCCTGGCATGAACGATATAGTCTCTTTTCACAATGATGTCCCCCCATTTCATCAATATCCCAGTATTTACAACCATGAAACAGCTGCTATTTGCAGCTTCCCTTTCCATCACGGATCGCTCCGCTGCTAGACAGTTCCCTCAAGCCGGATATCATCAGATCACCCAATAACCTGCTTCATTATTGATCTCATCCAATACCACGGTCTTGTCGGAATCCTTAAACTGGAGCTCCGGATTTTTGACAATGACCTTGGTGTAGGCCGGAACGGATGATGTGACAAAGGCACCACCGGATACGATTGCACCTTCTCCCACTACAGTCTCCCCACCCAGGATGGAAGCGTTTGAATAGACAGTTACTCTGTCCTCTATGGTGGGATGCCGCTTCTTGCCTCTTAGCTCCTGACCCTTTCTGGTCGACAGGGCGCCCAAAGTCACGCCCTGATAAAGCTTCACATGGTCTCCGATCTCGGTAGTTTCTCCGATTACAACGCCGGTACCGTGATCTATAAAGAAATATTCCCCGATGCTGGCACCGGAGTTGATATCTATACCGGTACGGCTATGGGCATATTCTGTCATAATGCGAGGAAGCAATGGCACATCCTGCACGTAGAACTCATGAGCAATCCGATATACAAAAACAGCAAACAGACCAGGATAGGAAATGACGACATCCTCCCTGCTCTTGGCAGCGGGATCTCCATCAAAACCGGCCTCCACATCTTTAAGGAGAAGCTCCTGGACAGCAGGAAGTCTCTCAAAAAAGCGTGCACAGATCTGCTCGGCATGAAGATCGATCTCTTCAGAACTTTTTTTGCCGTAATCTCTGTAATAAAGAGCCGTCCTTACTTCATTCTTCAGGCTGACATAGACATGGGTCAGGCAGTTCCCGATAAAATAATCAGGATCGATGACCATGATATTTTCATCCCCGAAAAAGCCGGGGAACATAACCCGTCTAAGATCCTTAAGAATGTTAATAATAGCCGACCGCCCGGGCAATCGCCGGTCTCCTTTGGACACAATATAGGGAGTCTGCTCCAGTCGTTTGGCAATATCAGCCGTTGACTTTAAAATAATATTCTGAATACTTTCACCCATAATCAGAATCCTCCTCCTGTCACATCCATGGTCCCGGAATCCTCACTGGTCTTCATGGATGTGCCGCACCAACTGCAGACAACCTCTCTGGACCGGCCGTCATAGCAGCTGACCTTGCCGCACTTACCACATACAAAGCATTTTTTAGAACCACACCAAGGACAGCCGGGGTACTCTTCATCCGTGTAGAAGTTCCCGGTAAAACTGGTCTGATCAAATCCTTCCTTCTGGGCGTTATCCTCGCTGATGGGGAAGGCCCATGTCCTGACCCAGTCCCCGTCCCGTTTCTCAATGCGGATGCCATAGAGCTTCTTGCTGCTGCATTTGGCCAATATCACACTAGCTTCCTTCTTCATAGTATTTTCCGCCTTTCTCACAAAGCGTGCAGCGAAAAGCTGCCATTTTACTTCTATCATTCAAGGTATAAGAACGAATTGCCCGCTCATACCATCCCGGGAACAGGCTAGTTCTCCTTACCATCTACTCTCTATAGATCAGGGCCATGGAGATATCATCTCCGCTGCCCTCCCTTGTTCTCTTTTCAAAATTATGATTTAGACTCGTCAGGGTCCTCTCCGGATCTTCATACATGCGGGCAATCAGACCATGGTAGCGGAGAAAATCCTCCTCACTGGCAAAAGACTTATAAAGCCCATCCGTGGATACGAAGAGGGCTCTGATCTTCTCCATGCTGTGCCAATGCTCAAAATAGCGAATGGCATTGGTGTTGCAGAGGGAAGAGGTGTAATTGGCCCTGGCATTGGGATCTTCCACCGGAATGAATATGCGGTCTGCATCATCGAGAACCACGAAGCCTCCATCTCCCAGAACGATGCCGAATGCCAGATCTCTGGTCATGGCTGCTGCAAGGATGGTCGTTCCGTAGGCTGCGATAACTTCCGACCTGTCTCCTGCCGCCCCATTTCCATCTCCGGATCCGGATTCTGATGAGCGGCGCCTGCGCCCGGTTCGCTTGCTTTCTACCTGCTTCAGTTCCTCTTTTTCCGCCTCCGTTACAGGATGTTCACGGTGATACTCCTCCACCGCTTCGGTCCACTTCATGAGGATCTGTTTTTCCAGCTGGCTCAGGATAAAATCAGGATTGGTCTTGAAGCGTTCCCGAAAGTCCATCCTGTCCAGATACCTGGAGAGGAGCCCGCAGGTAATCTTTACCGCGATCCGGGAACCGACATCACTGCGGAAGTGCCTGGCGCTCCCATGACCGTCAGCAACGGCTGCAATAGCATATTCATCGCTAACCACCGTCCCCGAACTGTCCTGACAGACCTTGCCCTTCTTTACATGACTGTCGCCGATCACCGTCGTATTGATTCCTCGAAACATCTTACCATCCCTCATCAAATTCCAGATCCAGATCATCAAGGCTCTCGATGTCTTCTACGCCAAAAAGATCCTGCTTCATCTCCTGAACAGCTTCCACCATCTGCTCCTTTTTGGCGCCGGCAACCTCCTCAAGACTTCTTTCCGAAGCCGCTTCCGTCAGCGGCATGCTGGAGCTGCCGATCTTAGAAGAGGTTACGGCAATCTCACGAACCAGCTTCTTGAGCATATCGGCTCCAAAAGCCCGGAGGACAAGCTCATCATCATCCGTGAATTCTTTCAGGACATCCATGTCCACATTGGAGCCGATAGCCAGGGCAATC
This sequence comes from uncultured Lachnospiraceae bacterium, assembly GCA_946627575.1. GTDB lineage: Bacteria > Bacillota > Clostridia > Lachnospirales > Lachnospiraceae > Anaerobutyricum. The sequence goes on along the minus strand of CAMOVS010000070.1, from coordinate 171 downwards.
TTAAGCCCATACTGGAACCAGCGGTTTTTCTTCAGGGCCTCCAGTCCTTTGCGGTAATTATCCGTGGGATACCCGTCTGTCATCAGAAAAATCACCGGTGCATAGGAAAGCGAAGGCGCCTTGAGAAAACTATGGCGGGATAGTTTGGCAGACAACTCCTCAAAGGCTTCT
>CAMOVS010000069.1 GCA_946627575.1 uncultured Lachnospiraceae bacterium | reverse complement strand
AAGGAGCTGGTTGGTTTCGTATTGTTTTAAATGGTGGTGGGAGGACCTCTTACCGGCATAGATCAGGTCTGCATCATCCCTGATCTCATTGAGCAGGGAGTCGGAAGCCAGGCTGTCATAGACTACCACGTCGGCCTTACCAAGCAGGTCCAGGCCTTTGCGGGTCAGGAGGTCTTCATCTCCCGGGCCGGCTCCCACCAGGTAAACCATACCGGTATTCAGGGCCCGTGCCGTCTCCTCCCCAAGCTTTGCCGCAGCTTCCATCCGGTCTTCTCCTGAGAAAAGGATTTCCTTTTTGCACTGCCTCAGTTTTTTCCCGTCTTTGGCGTAAAGACCATGCATAATAAACCGATCTTCCTCTTCCCTGCACCAGGCCGCGGCCGGAGCATTGCAGCTGCCGCCTATGGTTCTCAGGAAAGCTCTCTCCGCCTCCAGAAGGGCGGCTGCCTTAGAGCTGTTGATGGCCTTAAGGATCTCTGACATCTCCGGGTCATCGGTCCGGCTCTCCACCGCCAGGATTCCCTGGCCGGCCGCGGGAAGGAAGTCTTCCGGATCCATATACTGATAGCAGATTCCTTCTTCTTTCTCCATGCCCAGGCGCTCAATACCGGCTGCGGCAAGTATGATTCCGTCATAGAGACCTTCCTTCAGCTTACGGAGTCTGGTCTGGACATTTCCCCGGAGCATACGGATGGTCACACCGGGATTCATCTTACGAATCTGCAGCTCTCGTCTGAGTGAGCTTGTTCCAACCACGGCACCAGCCGGCAGTTCTTCCAGCCGTCTGCCATCTGTCGTGACAAAGACGTCTCTCACGTCCGCCCGATCCAGGACGGCTCCGATACCCAGTCCTTCCGGGAAATCCATAGGCATATCCTTGGCGCTGTGGACGGCAATATCCACCGTCCCGGCCAGGAGTTCCGCTTCCAGTTCCGCGGTAAATACCCCCTTGCCGCCAAAGGATGTCAAGGACCGGTCAAGAATCTGGTCACCTTTTGTGTCTATTTTGGCAATCTCCACCTGGCAGTCCGGGTAAGCCTTAAGGATCTGGTCTTTTACATAATCCGTCTGTACCAGGGCGAGTATACTCTTCCTGGTCCCGATTCGAATTGTTTTCTTCATAGCTTCATTCATTCCTTCATTATTGTTCCTGCATAGGGTTGTCCGCCCTGCAGACCGGTGACAGCCTGCAGGAAGAGAGTATTATTCAACATTGCTGAAGCCGTACTTATCCTGATAGCCTCTGGGGGTAATGATCTTTCCGTTCTTAATGTAGGTATTGGAATTGCCGATGATGACGACACTGAACATATCGATGTCGGCGTCTTTAAGCGCTCCCAGAGTGGTTACCGTCGAAGACTCGTCATCCCTACCGGCGTTGCGTACAATACCTACCGGGGTATCCTCCCCCCGATAGCGCATAAGAATGTCGGCGGCTCTCTCCACATAATCAACCCGCTTCTTACTCTTAGGATTATAGAGGCAGACGATAAAATCGCCCTGGCCGGCGCAGTCAACCCGCTTCATGATCAGGTCAAGGGGCGTCATAAGGTCGCTCAGGCTGATGACGGTAAAATCATGCATAAGGGGAGCTCCCAGAACGGAGGCCGCAGCGCTGGCTGCGGTCACGCCGGGAACCGTCTCGATCTCCACATCGGATTCCTTTTCATTGGCGATCTCAAGAAGGATACCGGCCATACCGTAGATTCCGCTGTCGCCGGAGCTTACCATGGCAACCACATTGCCCTCGTCCGCCAGGTCTACCGCCATGGCACAGCGGTCAATCTCTTTCTTCATGGGGGATGCAACATATTTCTTGTCCGGAAAATATTTCTTCAGCATCTCAATATAGGTCGTATATCCTGTAACGATATCCGCCTCCTCAATTACCTTGATAGCTTTCGATGTCATGTGATCATAACCGCCGGGACCAAAGCCGACTGCATATAATTTACCCACTTTTTTCTCCTTTTCCTGATTCTCCGCTGTCAGGCAGCGGAAAAACTGCTCCAGATCCCGCGGATCGTTGCAGTCCCTGACATGGAACAGCAAATGGTCAAAGGCCTTGCTGATCCCCTTTTCTCCTGCTTCTTCCATGAATCTCTTCTTCAGATCCATGGTCTGCCTGATATATTTCTGGAATACATACCATTGGCGGAACTTGACGGTAAACTCTTCAAGCATGGCCTCTGCCGTCTCCGCCTCATGAATCTTTCTTTCGTTATTTCTCCTGGCGATCTTGGTAAAATCATCGATATTGTAATAGCGGTTGCGGCCGAAAGAGGTGACCTTGGACTCGATGTCCATGGGAACCGCCAGATCGATGAAAACTCTGGGTTTGACGGTAGTCATAACCTGCTTCATCCTGGCTGCTGTCAGGATGTAATGGGGGCTGGCTGTCGCGCTGATCACCGCATCCATCCGGTCCAGATAATCATAGCGCTCATCAAAGTCCAGTATGGTGATATCATCCGTATCCTTGTGCTTCATCAGCAGCCGGTTCCGGCGTGTGGTCACATAGATATGGGCCTGATTAAGAGAAGCCATGTTCATAAGAACGATGCCCCCGATCTTGCCCGTAGCCCCGATAATCATAACATTTTTATCCTGAAGACTTCCCAGAGCCTTCTCCGCTGCCTTTACCGCCAGGGTTGCCGTGGACACCGAGGTCCTGGACAGGTCCGTATCTGTCTTCACCTTTTTGGCCGCCGTGACGGCATCCCGGAAGAAAGTATTCAAAAAGGCCTTGGTTGTCCCCAGCTTTCTGGCTCTGGCATGAGCCTCCTTGACCTGGCCCAGGATCTGGTCCTCGCCAATCACCATGGAATCAAGGCCGGCCGCCACTCTAAAGAGATGGTCTACCGCGGAATCGTTATTATAAAATAACAGATACTCCCCGATCTCACCGGCAGAATCCACGCCCATCTCTCCCAATAACACATCCTCCATCCTGTGAAAGACATAGCTTTTATTCTGATAGTCCGCATAGACGTAGAGCTCTGTCCTGTTACAGGTAGAGAGGAGAACACATTCCGGTATGCCCGGATAGGAGATCATGGTCTTCATAATCCGGTCCTGCTGATCCTGCGTAAATGAAAATAACTCTCTGATTTTCAGCGGAGCCTTCTTATGGCTGACGCTGATGATCTGAATTCCCATTTTTATAACCCCTTGATGCTTTATTCCTTAGCTTTTCTGAACTCATGAGTGAAAGTTTTATCGTATAATCTGGAAAGCTCATATTCGTCACCCAGGAAGTCCCCGACAACCGTCAGGGCTGTCTTGGTAATCCCGGCTTCTTTTACCTTGGCGGCGATGTTGGTCAGGTTGCCCAGAACGATCTTCTGGTCCTCCCAGGAAGCCTTGTAGACAACAGCCACCGGCGTATCCTCCCGGTATTCCTTGCGAAGAGTTTCCGTCAGCTCATCCATCATTCCCACACTTAAGAATATAATCATAGTGGAGTTGTGCCGGGCAAGATCCTGCAGCTTCTCCTTGGGCGGCATGGGCGTTCTTCCTTCCATCCTGGTCAGGATGACTGTCTGGGATACTCCCGGAAGGGTATACTCTTTGCGGAGTGCCGCTGCCGTTGCCAGGAAGGAACTGACACCGGGTATAACATCATACTCGATCCCCATCCGGTCCAAAGCATCCATCTGCTCCCTGTGAGCCCCGAATATAGCCGGATCTCCGGTATGGACCCGGGCTACATCCTGCCCCTTTTTCTCTGCTTCTTCCATAACCTCAAGAACTTCTTCCAATGTCATGGTCGCACTGTTATAAATACGGGCGTCCTCCCGGGCTCCGGACAGAACTTCTTTATTGACGAGTGATCCGGCATAAATAATCACATCCGCCTGATCGATCAGTTTCTTTCCTTTTATAGTTAGTAATTCAGGATCTCCGGGACCTGCTCCGATAAAATGTACCATGATGGTATCTCCTTTCCTGTCTTATCTCCATCGTATATATATATTTACTAGATAACTGAAACTTCCCTGCGCCTGGTTTAGCAGGTAATCAAACCTATGCCGTAAGCACCCGGATGGTCTTCTCGATATCCTCATCGCTGTGGGCTCCGGATACAAACATGGCCTCAAACTGGGACGGAGCTACATAGATGCCATGCTCCAGCATGTAGCCGAAATAGTCCGCATAGGCTGAAGTATCCGAGGAGAGGGCTCCCTGATAGTCCCTTACTTCCTCACCGGTAAAGAAGGCGCTCAGGAGGGATCCGATCTGGTTGACATGGAGCTTGATCCCCAATTTGCGGGCACGCTCCCGGAAAGCCCCGGCCAGCCTGGCTGCATTTTTTTCAATCCGCTCATAGATCTCCGGATCCCGCATCAGGATCTCAATGGTCTTAATTCCTGCGGAGGTGGCGATAGGATTGCCCGAAAGGGTTCCGGCCTGGTAGACCTTGCCAAGGGGAGCGACTTGTTCCATGATGTCCCGGCGTCCTCCGTATACCGCCATGGGCATTCCTCCGCCGACAATCTTACCCAGGGTTGTCAGGTCAGGCTTGATGCCGAAGTATGCCTGAGCACCGCCGGTCCCCAGTCGGAAGCCGGTAATGACTTCATCGAAGATGAGGAGGGAACCATTCTCCTCCGTGATCTCCCGCAGGAAGGGAAGAAAATCGACATCCGGAAGGACAACGCCCATATTGGCAGCCACCGGTTCTACAATAATGGCCGCAATCTGGTCCTTATTGTTATCAAAGAGTTCCCGAACAGAATCCTTATCATTAAAGAGGGCCACCAAAGTCTGCTCCGCATAGGAAGCCGGCACCCCGCCGCTGTCGGGAACCGACTGGGTCAGAGCCGCTGATCCCGCCTGAACCAGAAGGCCATCCGAATGCCCGTGATAACAGCCCTTGAACTTAATAATCTTGTCCCTGCCGGTAAAGCCCCTGGCCGCCCGGATGGCGCTCATGGTTGCTTCCGTCCCTGAATTCACCAGACGCATCATCTCCATGGAGGGCATACAGGCCTGAACCAGTTCTGCCAGCCTGTTCTCTTTTCCCGTAGGCGCACCAAAGGTTAAACCATCAAAGCTGGCTTTTACCACAGCCTCAATTACTTCAGGATGGGCATGTCCCAGAATCCCGGGCCCCCAGGAGCAAACATAATCAATGAATTCATTGCCATCGACATCATAGATCCTGGATCCCCTGGCATGATCAATAAATAAAGGCTTCCTGCCAACAGAACCGAAGGCCCTTACCGGTGAGTTAACACCGCCCGGCATCAGCTCCCTTGCAATTGCATACAACTCTTCTGATCTTGAAGTATTCATTTTATCCTCCATATACTGACGATCAACCCTGCTATCCTGAACAGGGCAATTCATCTCCCGGACCTGTCCGGGCAGATTACAAGGCTCACTATTTTAATAATTTCGAAAGAAACAGACTTCCGAAAATGTCTCGCGACATTATAGCATGAATTAATCCAAGCCAAAATATCAATACTGAATTTTACACCAACATTTTGAACAACGGAAAGTTATTACTTGCTTATAACAGAACAATATTGTTCTTTATTTTTCCTTGAGGGCAATAAATTACTTATTCAGAATTTTGTCTTAAATATCAGAATTAAGGGCTTATTTTTTTCTATTTTTCTTCAATTTCTCCTTGTCTTTATTAATAAAGGTTCTATTTTTGTCTTATTTTATATGTTTTAACCCTTTCCTCTCCTTCTCTTTAATCAAGGATATTTCATGATATTTCCCCTGTCCAAACGGTCATGATCACATTTACAAATCTCAAATAAGCATTTTCCCCATTTTCATAGACAAAAAAATACCCCTTTCAATCCCTCAAATCCCGCCTCCTTCTGCATTGTTTTTTTCTCCGCTTATGATACACTGGTGACAGGTATTACTGCAGAGATTGATCGTCCAGATAGGCGCCGGACGGTTTTGTCAACAATAAACAGCCATTTATATAGGAGAATTACATGAATACTGCTTACTTTTATCTGACCCCGGAGGGTGGTGACCTTGCCAGGAAGCTTTCCATGGCCCGCCCCGGAGATCTCTACGGGAAGGACAATTTCAAAGAAAGCCTGCGTCTGGCTTTCCACAGATATGATAATCTGGTCTGTATCATGGCCACAGGTATTGTGGTGAGAATTCTGGCCCCTCTTATAGTCCATAAGACCAGCGACCCCGCCGTTGTGGTCATGGATCAGAAGGGCCGGTACGCCATCAGTCTTCTTTCGGGTCACCTGGGAGGAGCCAATGATCTGGCCCGGGAAATGGCCGGGATCAGCGGGGGAACCCCGGTTATCACCACCGCTACGGATGTCGCCGGAGAGCTGTCCTTTGACAGCTTTGCCAAAAAATACGGAATGGCTATAGAAAACATAGGAACCTTAAAGCACATAAGCGGAGCCCTGCTCCGGGGAGAAGCCGTCCGGGTTTTCACCGACAGAAATTATCCGGATCTGGAAGGCAGAAAGCTGCTCCGGATTATCCCGGTCGGGGATCTGCTTACGAATAAAGAGAACCTTCCTGCCGTCGTTATCCATGAAGGTGCCGTCCTGCCAGGACCGACAGAATCTCCTGTTCTCTACCTTCGCCCTAGAACCATATGTGCCGGAATCGGCTGTAAAAGAGGCATGCCGGCCCAGGCAATCAAGGATGCTCTTCTTAATACCCTGAGGGAAGAAGGCCTTTCCCCCCTCTCCCTGTCATGTCTTTCCACCATCCCCCTCAAGGCGGATGAAGCCGGG
>CAMOVS010000068.1 GCA_946627575.1 uncultured Lachnospiraceae bacterium | reverse complement strand
TGCGAAAATCTTTGAGACCGTATGCCTGGATCTCCTTGAAGGAAATCCGGAGAAGCTGACCTGGAAAGATATCAGAATCCATGCAGGGATGGCCTGCGGCCTGATGAATGGCAGGGACATATAATATTATTAACTAAAACAGCTATACCGGTGATTGCCGGATCCACATAAGTGTATAAGCCATGATGAATTATATGATGAAGAGATATGCTAAGAAATTGACTGAAAAAGCTGCCGTAAAGGCCAGAGAGTACATGGTCTGTAAAAGTGCCGGTCGGTTAAGAGGCCGTAAAGTCTCTAAAACGGCCCTGATTTTTGCCGGATTTGGGGGTGTCATCTATCTGGCCAACCGGATGATCCCCAAGATTGCCGATGATTATCCTTTTTCCTTTGTCTGGGACGGAGACCACCATGGAAACCTGGCTTTCGGCCGGCATCGTTACAGGAGAGTCCGAACCCTGAAAGATCTGGCCAGGTCTCAGTGGTCCCATTACATGACCTGGAGCGGAAGGACAGTGGCGGAGACTCTTAACCAGCTGGTTCTCATGAAGGATGATAAAATCTTTTACGACCGTGTCAATACGGCAGCGATTATGTCGCAGCTGGCTATCTGCCTGTGTGCCGCCAGAGGCAGGATCAGCCTGAAGAAGATTCCGGCCTCTCTGGCCAGGATGCTGACAGCCGGATTCTGGTTCTGTACTCCCAATCTTACGGTTACTTCTCTTTGGACCACCGGGGCGGCCAATTACTCCTGGCCGAGCTTGATGCAGTCCCTTTTTCTGCTGCCTTACAGCATGCGCTATCATGATAAAGACTTTTCTCTTCCTGCTCCGGCAGCGGCCTTGACAGGCCTTTTGGCAGGATGGTCCAACGAGGGGGGAGGGGGGATCGCTCTTGCCTTATCCGGAGCGGCTTTCCTCCGGTCCCGAAAACGGGGGGAGAAGACAAAATGGATGCTTTCAGGCTTCCTGGGGGCGGCCGTCGGATACGCCTTATTGATGCTTGCTCCCGGCAATTTCAGCAGGGTCAGGATCGAGCAGGAGTTCAGTGACATACTGCCATCGGACTTCAGTGATCCTTCTATGGTTCCTCAGGAATATCTATACAAGCCTGCCATGTTTCTTCATTATCTGAAACATTCATTTTCTTCCGTCATCCTGAGGGAACTGCCTCTTGATATTCCCGTCCTGCTGTACTTTATTCAGAAGGACAGGCGGTCAAAAGAATGTGACACCTTTATTCTTGTCATGGAAGCAGCGGCCTTTTCGGTGCCGGCCATGCTTATGCTCTCGCCCCAGTTTCCTAAGAGAGCAGCCTATCCCGGCATCATCTATAAGATGACAGCTGCGGTAAAGGCTTTGGAAGAGATCAGAACTTCCCCCAGGATTCTCAGGCTTGGGTCAAAGTGGAGAAGGGCCCTGGTCTCCGGCCGGGTGATCGCCTATAGCGGTCTTTTGCTTAATATAGGGGCAACCCTCTTTGTCGATGCCGATGTATATGTACAGACACAGGAACAGATCAGGCGCTTGAAGGAAAACCATGGAAAAGAGGGTATTGTGCAGATTCCGGATATTATGCTCTCTCCCTTCTGGTGCCGTCTGGCCGGAGACCGGACCATAGACGAATACATCAAAAGGATTATCCGATACGAAGAACACGAGGAAGATCCTTATAATAAGGCATCCGCAGCCTACTATGGGGTGGAAGCCCTTCAGGTTTACGTGCCGGAAAACCACCCCTATCAGCGAAAAGATCCTGCAGCGATAAAAGAGCAGATCCGGCAGCCGGTGCATAGTTTTCTAATCCGATTGAAAGAACTGGTGACCGGGATCATAAGACATAAAAGGTAACAGGATAGAATATGAGATATTTACTGATGGGCTACGGCAGCATAGCCAGGGCCCTTATGGCTATTATCAAAGACCGGGGAGAGGTATACGACATCACCATCTGTGATATGGATAAGGATGGCATACGGGGTCAGGATCTGATTGAAAGGGATCATAACCGTTTTGATGCCGTAATCAATCTGACCAATGAGAGAGTCCGTCCTATCATCGACCTTTGTGACCGCTATCATCTGAGATATCTGGATGCAGGCTATGAAGATGAAAACAGTGTTTTTGTTGATAGATACCTGAGTATTACAGAGGAAAAGCCGGATACGGCCCACCTCTATGGCTTCGGGATGAACCCCGGGATCGTGGAGCTCATGCCTTTTTTGCAAAATCCGGGACGTCCCTACTATGCCCTTGTCCTGGAGACGGATCTTCCGGAGAGGGCTGACGGAGCAGAAGGGGGTCCTTATGCTACATGGTGTCCTGCTTCCTACTATGACGAGGCTGCGGTCCTGGATGCTTTTATATCGACAAAGGAAGAGACCTGTCGATCCATTTCTGATGAGAGGCGTTACGGTATCCGGATCGAAACCATAGACGGCAGCTATGATTATAATGTCACACCCCACGAGGAGATCTTTAATATCCGGAGAAGGGACCCCTTGTGTCTGGGGAGCGCCTTCATCTATCATGCCCCGGAAAAGCTTCAAAGACATGTGATAGAAAACCGGGGTAAAGGGGATGGTAAGTTTATGTCCTCCATCCCGGTACTTCATGATCTTAAAGGGAGTGAAAGCGTAGGGATTCTCCTTTATGACGGCAGCGACAATGTCTCTTACGTGATGAATCGCAGCAGTCATTCAGATTGCTTCCGGCGATTCGGCTATAACGCCACCTGCTGGCAGACGGCCTGTGGAGTATACGTCGGTCTCAGACTCCTGGAGCAGGTGCCGGATGGAAGCAGCATGACCTTTACCGACGCCTGCCGCCTATATTTGAATCAGATACGTGATCTGTTGCACAGCCTGGATTTCCAAATTGAAATCATAGACCACTATATGACAAAAGAGGAGTTTGAAAAGAAATTGCTGCCGCTTTTTTCTTGAAGAAGAAAAGCGGCAGCACAAATAAGGTTAAGGCTCCGGGTCAAAATGGAAGAAATTCTTGTTAAAGCTGGTAGCCACCAGATGTTTTTTTACATGTTGTTCCGACATCATTCTTGATACAAAATAACTTCGGAAGTTCATAACTTCACTTTCTTCATTGGTGATATCGAAGATGATTCCGTTGTCCCAGATGGACAGGTCAACTCCCTCATCATTGGCGCGGACACAACATTCCGCATAGATTTTGTCAGAGGCTTTTTTGTCATCAGATCCCTGATTTTTTTCCAGGATCAGAAAGAGAACCTCCTCCAGCGTGAGTTCTGAATGATTCATACATGACCGATCTGCCCCTACCTCCTTCAGGAAGTCATCCACATCGTATATGTAATTCATAATTTCCTGATCGCTAACAAGGATGGTCCGGGTCAGAAGCTTGTCGGAAGATGGTTCAAGAAGATACGGGAAACGGCCCGGCCCGTATCGCAGGAAAACATAGACGAAGAGAACCGCTCCTGTCAGATAGGGGGCCAGGGCAAATCCCAGCATCATTCCTCGTATGCCCCATACCAGGCCGAAGGGGATGGCCAGAGCGATGATACAGATCAGCCCGTTCAATAGTATTTCCAGACCGGCCAGATACTGCCTGCCGGTATTCAGGTAAAAGGAATTCAGATTGGCCACCACGGACAGAGCCGGACAGGCCAGGCTGTAGATCCTTAAGGCATAGGTACATTCCCTAAGTAAAACCGGATCCCTAATATCAAAGGCGGCCGGTATATAAGGACCGGCAAAGAGAAGAATCAGGGCAAAGGCCACAGAAACCAATAGATTGATGCCAAAGGAGTATCGGAGAAGATCCTTCATGGCCGTATTATTGTGATCTCCCATATAGATGGGCATGATGGGACGCATGGCTTCTCCGGTTGCTTCAAATATTACTGCGATCTCGAAGATGCTATTAATAATGGTCAGGATGGGCAGATAGAATTCTCCAAAATGAAGAATGACAAACTTGGTCAGCACAAGAGAAAGGATCGGCATAAGGAAAAACAAGGCCGAATCATTGGCTCCGAAGAAAAGCATTTTCTTTAGATCCTTTCTATCAAATGCAAACCGGGGCCGGAGAGAACTCCGCTTGCTGAAGAAATGAAGAGATGCGATTCCCAAAGCGATCACTGTACTGATCAGAGTGCCGAGTCCGATGCCCAGTATGCCCATTTTCCTTCCCAGTATGATGGATAAGACAAGATTGAGAAGAGTTTCCGCAACACTGGCTGCGGTGCCGGTGACCTCTCCTCCGTCAGTGATTACCATATGACAGACCAATTCATAAACAGGAGCCAGGGCCAGCTGGGGATACAGGAAAAAGAAAAAGTCCATAACCAGCTTCCGAATGCGGCTGCTGACGCCCATATAGCGAAGATAGGGAGGAACAATGATAAGAAGCACCAGAGAGGTAGCCAGTCCTATGGCAGCAGCGCAAAGGAGTCCCATGCCGAAGGTCCGATCCGCCTCTTCTTTTCGGTAAGCCCCAAGATGGGAGGCATAGACCATGGAAGTGCCTATGGAAAAAAGACCTTCCGTAAAAAGGGTAAAGCCGGTGACAGGCCCCACAAGATTCATGGCTGACAGGCCTATGGTTCCTATAATATGGCCTGTGACGGCAGTGTCCACCAGAGACATCAAAACGCCAACGATCATCTCGATCACGGAAGCAAGCAGGATCGAGTTAAATTTACGTTTTCCTAAAGATAATTCATGATGCATGATTTCGATTCCATTCTTATTATTCTGCATTAGACATTATAGTTAAGACCACTTTAATTTGCAAGAAGAATAATGATATGGGATCCGGATGATCATGGAGCTCGAAAAAAGACCCCTGTTCCGAATGGTATATCGGAATTCAGAGGTCTTTTTTATCGTATATTCTATAGGGCGGGCTGATACTTAATCATCGGCCAGGGCGGTCTTCTGCTCAACCTCAATCTTCTTGGTGTAGCAGGCGAAGCAGCCTTCGACAATCTGCTTGTCCGGCTTGGGGGTAATGAGACTCACCACCGGGACGATGACCAGACCGGCCAGCATGGCGATGGCGCCGCAGTTGATGGGCGACTGCATGATGGGCGGAAGGATGTGGGTAATGACGCCCAGGTTGCCCAGCATGTCCACGATCATCAGGACAGAACCGAAGATGAAACATACCCAGCAGGAGATCTTGGTCGTTCCCTTCCAGTACAGGGAGTAGAGGAAGGGGGCCAGGAAGGCGCCTGCCAAAGCTCCCCATGAAACGCCCATAAGCTGGGCGATGAAGGTTACGGAACTCTTATACTGGATCAGGGCGATGATGGCGGAGATTGCGATAAAGAATACGATCAGAACACGGATCATAAGTACCTGGCTCTTTTCCTTCATGTCTTTCACGATATTATTCTTGATCAGGTCGATGGTCAGCGTGGAGCTGGAGGCAATGACCAGGGAAGAAAGGGTGGACATGGAAGCGGATAGTACCAGAATCACGACCAGGGCGATCAGGCCGGGGCTTAAGGTGGACAGCATGGTCGGAACCACAGAGTCAAAGCCGTTGGCCGCGATATCGATCTGGTCGGAGAAAAGACGTCCGAAACCACCCAGGAAATAGCATCCACCGGCAACAACCAGGGCAAAGAAGGTAGAGATAAAGGTTCCCTTCTTAATGGAATTCTCGTTGTTGATGGCATAGAACTTCTGGACCATCTGCGGCAGGCCCCAGGTACCCAGGGATGTCAGGATAACGACAAACATAAGGTTCAGGGGATCCGGTCCGAAGAAGGAGGCGAAGATACCCGGTGTGGAAGAAACCTCGGCATCCTGGATCCTGGCCAGTCCGTCAAGGGCTGCCAGGAAGCCGCCCTTGCTCTTTAAGACAGCCAGGATGATCACCACAATACCCACAAGCATAACCATACCCTGGATAAAGTCATTGATGGCGGTGGCCATATAGCCGCCGGCGATTACATAGATGGCGGTAAGGACAGCCATCAGGATGATACATATGGAATAGTCGATATTGAAAGCCATACCGAAGAGTCGGGACAGGCCATTGTACAAAGAAGCTGTATAGGGAATCAGGAAAATGAAAATAATGATAGAGGACACGATCTTCAGGGCATTGCTTGAAAAGCGCTCCCCGAAAAACTGGGGCATGGTTGCCGAATCCAGATGCTGGGTCATAATACGTGTTCTTCTTCCTAGAATAACCCAGGCCAGGAGAGAACCGATGATGGCATTACCGATGCCGGCCCAGGTCGCGGCGATCCCGTATTTCCAGCCGAACTGGCCGGCATAGCCGACGAAGACAACGGCGGAGAAGTAGGAGGTGCCGTAGGCGAAAGCAGTCAGCCAGGGACCGACCGAACGGCCGCCCAGAACGAAACCGTTTACATCCGTGGCATTCTTCCTGCAGTAGAAACCGATACCGACAAGTACAGCAAAGTAGATAATTAATATTAGTAGTTTCATGGCTATGTTCCTTTCATCTGCCTATCTTTTCTTCCGTGAAAAAGGTCTGAGGAATAGATTCAACACTTTAACCTTTAACACTTTGCATAGTTAAATCATCATGACTTTAACACATAAAATATAAAAAGTCAAGAAGTGAAAGGGCATACTTATAAAAAGGCATAGTTAAATAAGAAAACCTGGAGCTCCTCTATGAGCAGGGCCTGATAGATAGTATTGCATTCACAATGATTTCTGATTATAATTTGTATATCAGATGGGAGATGACTCCCTCCTCTTTAGGGGGGAGATAGTTCACTTC
>CAMOVS010000067.1 GCA_946627575.1 uncultured Lachnospiraceae bacterium | reverse complement strand
TGATGGCCGTGCTTGATCCGGTCAAGGTGATCATTGACAATTATCCGGAAGGCCAGATCGAGTATCTTGATGTGGAGAATAATAAGGAAAATGAATCTCTGGGCAGTCGTAAAGTTGCTTTCGGAAGGGAGATCTATATCGAGCGGGATGACTTCATGATCGACCCGCCCAAGAAGTATTTCCGCCTTTATCCCGGCAATGAAGTCCGCCTGATGAATGCTTATTTTGTCAAGTGTGTAGATTACAGTACCGATGAGGATGGCCGGGTTACGGAGATTCATTGTACCTATGATCCTGAAACCAAGAGCGGCAGCGGTTTTACGGGCAGAAAGGTCAAGGGAACCATTCACTGGGTCAGCTGCCAGGAGTCCGTGGAAGCCCAGGTTCGTCTCTATGAGAATATCGTGGACGAGGAAAAGGGAGTATACAACGAGGATGGTAGCCTGAACCTTAATCCCAATTCTCTTACCATTCTGGATCATTGCCGATTGGAGAAGGCCCTTGAAGGAGCTCAGGCTTATGATAGCTTCCAGTTTGTAAGGAACGGTTATTTTTGCTGCGACGTTCGGGACAGCCGGCCGGATCATCTGGTATTTAACCGGATTGTCTCTCTGAAGAGTTCTTTTAAGTTAAAGAAATAAATATTGGAGCGCTTACGTTACCATTAGCTATTATAGCTATTCAACGCAGTTATGCTTATAGAAGAGGTGTATTTCATGTATAAGATTGTGAAAAAAGAGGTTCTGAATGATCTGGTAGAACTGATGGAGATTCACGCTCCTTTTGTTGCCAGGAAGTGCGAGCCTGGCCAGTTCGTTATCATCCGTGTTGATGAGGATGGTGAGAGGGTTCCCCTGACGATCGCAGATTATGACAGGGAAAAGGAAACAGTCACTATCATTTACCAGGTGGTAGGTTACTCCACCAAACTCCTGTCCCAGAAGCAGGAAGGCGACAGCATCCAGGACTTTGTAGGTCCTCTTGGTGTTCCGGCAGTTCTTGACAAGAAGGAGAAGAAGGTAATCGGCGTAGCCGGCGGTGTTGGCGCTGCTCCCCTTTACCCGCAGCTTCGTAAGCTGGCTGAGCAGGGAACCAAGGTTGAGGTTATCATCGGCGGAAAGAGCGCTCCCTATGTTCTTCTGGCTGACCGCTTTGCGGAGTTCTGTGACAATGTCTATATTGCGACGGATGACGGATCCATGGGTACCAAGGGATTTGTAACCAACGTGCTCCAGGAGATCCTGGATAAAGACCGTGATGCCTACGAGGAATGCATCGCGATCGGCCCCCTGATTATGATGAAGAATGTGGTCAAGGTTACCAAACCTTTTGACCTTCATACCATGGTTTCCCTGAATCCTATCATGATTGACGGAACCGGCATGTGCGGCGGCTGCCGGGTTACGGTTGGCGGCAAGACCAGATTTGCCTGTGTAGACGGTCCGGACTTTGATGGATTCGAAGTAGATTTTGACGAATGTATGACGAGACAGGGTTATTTCAGGGAAGAGGAGCATCAGTGCAGAATCGGTCTTGGCAAGGAAGCTTAAATAACCGAAATCATTGATCCTTAGAAAGGGGATATAGATATGGCTAAGAAAAATATGAGTCCGGTGAAGGTTCCTATGCCCGAGCAGGCACCGGATGTTAGAAATAAGAATTTTAGTGAGGTTGCTCTTGGATATACAGCTGAGATGGCCATCGAAGAGGCCGGGCGCTGTCTTAACTGCAAGCACCGCCCCTGTGTCGGCGGATGCCCTGTTAATGTACCGATTCCGGACTTTATCGCTAAAGTTGCCGAGGGAGATTTTGATGCGGCTTATGATATCATTACCAGTGAAAATGCCCTTCCTGCCATCTGCGGCAGGGTTTGTCCCCAGGAGAACCAGTGTGAAGGCCAGTGTGTTCGCGGTATCAAGGGAGAACCGGTAGCGATAGGCCGTCTGGAGCGTTTCGTGGCTGACTATCATATGGCTCACGCAGAAGCCAGGAAGACGGAGATCGAAAAGAACGGCAAGAAGGTAGCTGTAGTAGGTTCCGGCCCTTCCGGCATCACCTGTGCCGGTGAATTAATCAAGAAAGGATACGATGTTACCGTATTTGAGGCCCTGCATAAACCAGGCGGAGTTCTTTCCTATGGTATTCCCGAGTTCCGTCTGCCTAAGGACCTGGTAGCCCGGGAGATTCAGACCGTTCAGGACCTGGGTGTGGATATTGAGACCAATGTTATCGTAGGCCGGTCTGTGACCATCGATGAGCTTATGGAAGATGGTTATGATGCTGTATTTGTCGGAAGCGGAGCAGGTCTTCCCCGTTTCCTTGGCATCCCGGGAGAAAACCTTCTCGGCGTAGTATCGGCTAACGAGTTTCTGACCCGCGTCAATCTGATGAAGGGCTATAAGTTCCCGGAGGTAGCTACGCCCATCAAGGTTGGCAAGCGTGTTGCCGTCGTAGGAGCCGGCAATGTGGCTATGGATGCAGCCAGAACCGCCAAGAGGCTGGGAGCTGAGGAAGTATATATCGTTTATCGTAGAAGCGAGGAAGAAGCGCCGGCCAGACTGGAAGAGCTCCATCATGCAAAGGAGGAAGGTATTATTTTCCGCTTCCTTAACAACCCGGCAGCCTTGATTGGCGACGATAAAGGCTGGGTCAAGAGCATGGAGATCGTCAAGCAGGAACTGGGAGAGCCCGATGCTTCCGGAAGAAGACGTCCTGTACCTATCGAAGGGTCCAATTACACCATCGATGTTGAGACGGTGGTGATCGCCATCGGCCAGAGCCCCAACCCGCTGATTCGTCAGACTACACCGGGACTTGACACTCAGAAATGGGGCGGTATCATTGTTAATGAAGAGACGATGGAGTCTTCCAAGGAGAACGTTTACGCCGGAGGAGATACTGTGACAGGTGCTGCGACGGTGATCCTGGCTATGGGGGCCGGGAAAAAGGCAGCGGCAGCAATCGATGCTAAGCTTTCCGGAAAATAACCACTTATTCATGCGATTATGCGGCAGGCGGCTCCATCTTTTGAAGAAAGATTCCCGCTTGCCGCTTCGGTGTATCATCCATGAAAAAAACTGCTTCCCATTTTAATAAGAATCGAAAGAACCACAGGGGCGTCAGCCCGGCTCAATCCAGACGACTCCGGGCGAACCGGAAGAAAAATACGAATACAGGCAGGAAGGCGAGACAGGAAGTGATCAGTCCTGAGCTCCTGGTTCTCATATTCGGCCTTATACTGTTTTTTATATTTGCGGGGCTCATAGCATCATGGCTTTTCCGTGGGCGGTCTCTGAAGGATCAAGCGGATAGCAAAGCGGCAGAGCAGGGTAAAGAATCCCAGAAGCCTCCGGTGCATGTAGATCCGGACACGATCAAACCGGATATTAAGAAGAAGCTGCTTGAGGTAAGCGAGTATAACAGGCCGGGGATCGATCTCCCTGAGGTTCGGGGTGTGGTGATCCACTATGTACAGAATCCCGGTTCAACGGCTGACGAAAACCGGAGGTATTTTGCCAACCTGGCTAAAAATCACGATACAAAAGCCAGTTCACATTTTATAGTAGGCCTTGAGGGGGAGATTCTCCAGCTGGTTCCTCTTGATGAGATAGCATATTGTTCTAATGACGCTAACGAGGATACCATATCGATCGAGTGCTGCCACCCGGATAAGTCCGGCAAGTTCAACGACAAAACCTATGCCTCCGTGGTTCAATTGACAGCCTGGCTTTGCGCCCTCTATAATCTTGAAGCGGACGATGTCATCCGTCATTATGATGTGACAGGAAAGATGTGCCCCCGATATTATGTAAAGCATGAAGATGCATGGGAGCAGTTTAAAAAAGATGTAGAAGATATCTATTAAGAAGCATTGTGGCACTGGACTTATATGGTTTTATGAGTTATAGTGAATAAGATACGCATAATTTAATCTGATATTAACATAAGGAATAATAATGCAGAAAGGAATAGATTCATGAGTTATAAGATCGGTATCATTCGTGGCGACGGCATCGGTCCCGAGATCATCTCAGAAGCACAGAAGGTGCTTGAGGCTGCCGCTGTCAGATTCGGATTGGAGTTTGAATACACAGAGATTCTGATGGGTGGAGCATCTATCGATGTCACTGGCCTGCCTTTGACGGATGAAGCTATAGAGGCCGCTGAGGGCTGTGATGCCGTACTCATGGGTTCTATAGGCGGTAATACATCGACTTCCCCCTGGTATAAGCTGCCTCCGGATAAAAGACCGGAAGCCGGGCTGCTTAAGTTAAGAAAGAGTCTGGGGCTCTTTGCCAACATGAGACCGGCCTATCTCTACGACCAGCTTAGGGAGGCCTGTCCTCTCCGCGATGAGATTATCGGTGATGGCTTTGACCTGGTTGTTATGAGGGAGCTGACCGGAGGCCTTTACTTTGGAGAGAGGAAGACCTTTGAAGAAGAGGGTCTTCGTAAAGCGGTTGATACCTTAAGCTACAGGGAAGATGAGATCCGCAGAATTGCGATCCGTGGCTTTGATATTGCCATGAAGAGAAGGAAAAAGGTCACCAGTGTAGACAAGGCCAATGTCCTTGATTCCTCCCGTCTCTGGAGGCAGGTGGTCAACGAAGTAGCCCAGGACTATCCTGAGGTGGAACTGGAGCATATGCTGGTCGACAACTGTGCTATGCAGCTGGTCCGTGATCCCAGACAGTTTGATGTAATACTTACAGAAAATATGTTCGGAGATATCCTTTCGGACGAAGCCAGTATGGTTACAGGATCCATCGGCATGCTGTCATCAGCCAGCTTAAGAGAAGGCTCCTTCGGCCTCTATGAGCCCAGCCATGGATCTGCGCCGGATATCGCCGGCAAGAATATAGCCAATCCCATCGCAACCATCCTGTCCGCATCCATGATGCTGCGTTATTCTCTGAATCTGGATCAGGCAGCGGATGCCATCGATGCCGCAGTGGAGAAGGTGCTGGCAGACGGATACCGGACCCTTGATATTATGTCTGATGGTATGACCAGGCTCGGTACCTGCGAGATGGGCGACCGGATCGCCGAATGTATTCAGCTTGGATAGATGATAATAAATCAGCTGAGATTCCCATTTAGAATTATGAAAAGCTGCCTTTAATTACAGTTGTCTATAGAATCTGCAGCTGTCTTATCGATGATTGATGTTTGTAGCAGCAACTTATTTTGAAGATGGAGGATATAAGGATAATGAGGAGTGATCAGGTAAAGAAGGGGATGCAGCAGGCACCCCACCGGTCTTTATTTAATGCGCTTGGATATACCAAGGAAGAGCTGGAGCGTCCGCTGGTCGGCATCTGCTGTTCCTACAACGAGATTGTTCCCGGACATATGAATCTGGATAAGATCTGCGAAGCTGTCCGCATGGGAGTGGCTATGGCGGGAGGTACTCCCGTAGTCTTCCCGGCTATCGCCGTCTGCGATGGTATTGCCATGGGCCATACGGGGATGAAGTACTCCCTGGTAACCCGCGAGCTGATTGCGGATTCCACCGAAGCCATGGCCAAGGCCCATCAGTTTGACGCCCTGGTTATGATTCCTAACTGTGACAAGAATGTACCCGGTCTCCTTATGGCAGCCGCAAGGGTCAATGTTCCCACCGTCTTTGTCAGCGGCGGCCCCATGCTTGCAGGCCATGTCGGCGGCAAGAAAAGAAGTCTGTCTTCCATGTTTGAAGCAGTAGGTGCCTATGAAGCCGGCAAGATGACCGAGGAAGAAGTAGAAGAGTATGTAAATAATGTCTGCCCCACCTGCGGATCCTGCTCCGGCATGTATACGGCCAACTCCATGAACTGTATGACCGAGGCCATCGGTATGGGGCTTAGGGGCAACGGAACCATTCCGGCGGTTTATTCCGAGAGAATCCGTCTGGCCAAGCATGCCGGCATGAAGGTTATGGAGATGCTGGAGAAGAATATCCGTCCCCGTGACATCATGACCAAAGAAGCATTCTTGAACTGTCTGACCGTGGATATGGCTCTGGGCTGCTCCACCAACACCATGCTCCACCTTCCGGCAATCGCCCATGAGGCTGGTGTTGAGCTCAATATGGAGATTGCCAATGAGATTAGCAAGAAGACTCCTAACCTTTGCCATCTGGCTCCGGCCGGTCCTACCTACATGGAAGACCTTAACGAAGCAGGCGGCGTCTATGCCGTCATGAAGGAGCTTTCAGACCTGGGTCTTCTTTACACAGACCTGCCTACCGTAACCGGCAAAACTGTTGGCGAAAACATCGCCCATGCGGTTAACCGGGATCCCGAAGTCATCCGGCCTGTAGACAATCCCTATCTGAAGGAAGGCGGCATCGCCGTCCTCAAGGGCAATTTGGCCCCGGATACCGGTATTGTTAAGCAGTCAGCCGTTGTTCCGGAGATGATGGTTCATGAAGGTCCTGCCCGCGTATTTGACTGTGAGGAAGACGCCATCGCAGCCATCAAGGGCGGCAAGATCGTGGAAGGTGATGTCGTTGTCATCCGCTATGAAGGTCCCAAGGGCGGTCCGGGCATGAGAGAGATGCTCAATCCTACCTCTGCCATCGCAGGTATGGGTCTGGGATCTACGGTAGCCCTGATCACAGACGGACGTTTTTCCGGTGCTTCCCGGGGTGCTTCCATCGGACACGTATCACCGGAAGCCGCTGTAGGTGGCCCCATCGCTCTGGTAGAAGAGGGCGATATCATTAAGATTGACATACCTAACAATTCACTGAATGTCGATATCTCTGATGAGGAGATGGAGG
>CAMOVS010000066.1 GCA_946627575.1 uncultured Lachnospiraceae bacterium | reverse complement strand
GAGGATTAACTTCTATCAGTGGGAGTCCAATCTCCCATCTGATAAACGCTCCGCGAGGATGCGCACGGATTCGGATAGGTAATATGTCAGCAAGCTGACCCGAATCCGGCGCCAAGACTCGCGAGCGAGTCTTGAATATATAGAGGAGCATGCTGATGGCAGTAGAAAAAGGAAAAAAGAATAAGGAAAAAGGCCTGGTTCAGTCTATGAATTCCAAAGTGGACCTGGTGGTTAAGGGGACCTCCTTTCTGGGGATCAATTCCTACGGGAAGATTATGATTGGAGATAAGGCCTTTGAATACTATAATGATCGTGATGTTCATGACTACATACAGATTCCCTGGGAGGAGGTAGACATGGTAGTGGCCTCTGTGTATATGGGTGGCCGCTATATACCCAGGTTTGCCCTTAAGACGAAGGGCAGCGGGGATTTTGCATTTGCCACCAAAGAGCCGAAGAAGGTTCTGAAGGCTATCAATGCCTACATACCCGGCGACCGGATGCGGAGATCCCTGACTGTCTGGCAGGTCCTCCGAAACCGGATCCGGAATCTGGGAAAGAAGAAGTAGGATCTTCATAGTTTGTTCGATGAATGACCACACTTTGTTCATAGATTTCCATTAGGATGGTTCCCAACCTGATTGGTTACGTTGAAGTAAGGCAGACTTTTGAGGGACCTAAAAGCAGGAAATGATCTCGCATCTGTCTCCCGGACAGAGATCAAGATCATCAGGCTTGCCGGAAGTTCCCGCCAGGAAAGAAAGGAAGGGACAGATTATGAGGAAAAGAATGATGAGTGCGGCATTTGTATTGAGTATGAGTATGAGCCTGGCACTGCTTGGCGGCTGTGGAGATCAGGCTGCAGCAGGCAGTGCAGCTGTATCAGATTCCACCGTTTACGGAATCGTAAAGGAAGTAGGAGAAGATTCTATAACTATTGAAGAAGGTAGCCTGAAGGAAAGGCCGGAAGGACGGCAGGGCAAAAAAGGAGAACATAATCAGAAACCGGATGGTCAGCCTCCACAGGGTCAGCCTGGTCAGGGCGGAGATGGCGGCCAGAAGCAGGAAGGTCAGCTTCCTCAGGGCCAGCCGGATGACATGTCTGACCAGGAAAGCAGCGACAGCAGCAGCCAAAAAGCAGACGGAGAAAATGGTGGTCAGGAAGGAGACCAGAATTCACCGGATCAGCAAGGCGGGAAAGGAAATCATTCAAACCTGGATATGATTGACCTGACCGGATCGGAAAAGACGGTGGCGGTTACAGCAGATACCACGGTAACCAGCGGACATCCCGGCAGACCCGGGGGCGATATGAAAGAACAATCCGACTCATCTTCAGGCCAGGAAGAAGGAAAAGAAGGTGCCGATCCTGGGACGGATGCCGTCGATGAGATCAGTGACATCAAAGAGGGCGATCTTATATCCGTCGAGTTGAATGAAAATGGTGATGCCAAAACGATTACCGTCATGACCGGCGGCCAGGGAGGCCCCGGAGCTGATGGTCAGGGGATGCCGGGAGGATCCGGCGGATCCGGAGGTCAGTCTTCTCAGCCTGACAGTTACACAGCAGTCACCAACTATCAGGAAGACACGACAAAGAATGATGAGAAATACGAGTCCACCGGAACTGATGAGAATGCGGTTCTGATCGAGAATGGAGCCCAGGTCACTTTATCTAATCCGACCGTGACCCGGACATCGGAGGATAGCAGCGGCGGAGACAGCGCCAGCTTCTATGGAGTGGGCGCGGCCATATTAAATACCGAAGGGACAGCCTATATCAAGGACGGAAGCATTGATACCAAGGCCAAAGGAGGGGCCGGGATTTTCTCCTATGGGGACAAGGCAGTCACCTATGTATCCGGAACCACTATCAAGACCAGCCAGGATACATCCGGCGGCATTCATGTAGCAGGCGGAGGCAGCCTCTATGCCTGGGATGTTACCGCTGAGACTTCCGGAGAATCCTCGGCAGCCATTCGTAGTGACCGGGGCGGCGGCACCATGGTGGTCGACGGAGGAAGCTTCACTTCCAATGGAAGCGGATCTCCAGCCGTCTACACTACGGCGGATATCATCGTCAATAATGCCGAATTGACGGCTAAGGGCTCCGAGGCCGTCTGCATTGAAGGCCTTAACAGCCTGAGGCTTTACGACAGCAACGTCACCGGCAATATGCCTGAAAATGAACAGAATGACTGCACATGGAATGTGATCCTTTATCAAAGCATGTCGGGAGATTCCGAGGAAGGTAATTCCACCTTTGATATGGAAGGTGGAAGCCTGACCGCCAAGAATGGCGGAATGTTCTACACCACCAACACCGAATCCACATTCATATTGAATAATGTCGATATAAATTATGCGGAGGATAATGCTTTCTTCCTCAAGTGCACCGGCAACAACAATGCCAGAGGCTGGGGCAGCACCGGGTCTAATGGAGCTCAGTGTACATTTACAGGTATAGACCAGGAGATGGAAGGAGATGTGATCTGGGATTCTATCAGCAGTCTGGATCTCTACCTGACTCAAGGCAGCAGCCTGAAGGGGGCGGTAGTAGATGACGAAACAAATGCTGGAGGAGCCGATGGCAGCGGTTATTGCAATCTGTTCATCAGCAAGGACAGCAGCTGGACCGTCACCGGAGACAGTACTTTAAGCTCCCTGTCAAGCGAAGGAAGCATCCTGGATGACAAGGGAAAGACCGTAACCATTCAGAACAGTGACGGTACAGTATATGTAAAAGGTGACAGTGAGTATACCATTACGGTTAATGAATACAAGGAAAGCGCAGACCTGTCCGGAGCCTCCTCCGCAACATCCTACAGCGATTATCAGGTGGAAAAGCCGGAAGCACTGAAGTAGATGGCGGGACGTGAACCGTAACATGAAAAGATCAAAAAGTCATTGCAGGAGGAGGAAGATGATAAGGTCTTCCTCCTCCTATTATAGACGGCAAGGTTTTTTCTTGAAAATTGAAGATGAAGATTATACAATTCATGTAAAGAGCAATCTTGGTGAGCGATGCGATACGGGACTTTCCTGTGGAGGATTGGCACACCATGCTATAGCTATTGGTTCAGAGGCTCAAGCATATCAAGAGGACAAGAAATATATGAAGAAACTAGCAGTAATCTTTCCGGGGATCGGCTACCATACAGATAAGCCCCTCCTCTACTACAGCAGGATGATTGCCCGCCGGGCAGGATATGAGATCGTTGAAGTTCCCTATAAGAATTTCCCCCCAAAAATCCGGGGAGATATAGAGAAAATGAAGCAGGCTCTTGAAGTCGGTTTGAACCAGGCGGAAGCCATGCTTGATCATATTCGATTTTTTGAATATAACCATATTGTCTTTATCTCCAAGAGCATCGGGACGGCGATTGCTTCTGCCTATGCGGTCAGGCATGGTTTGAGAGCCGACCATCTATGGTATACCCCTCTGGCGGAGACTTTCCAGGCTCTGGATGACCGCCAAAGCCAGGGTCACATTATCGCCTTTCATGGAAGCGCTGATCCATGGGCTGATACAGCCGGGCTTGAAAAATTATGCAGGAATGCCGGGATCCCTCTATATCTGACAGAAGGAGGCAATCATTCTCTCGAGACCGGAGATGCCATCATGGACCTTAAGACACTTATGAAAGTGATGATCCAAACGGAGGAATTCTTTTCGCAAAATCGTCGAGATGATTCCGATTGAAATAAATATCGAAACAATTTTGCCGCATATATGTGTTTCCTATGTGAAATGAATGAATACAAGAGTTGGCATGGCTGTGATTGGAAAATATCTTGTATTATTTTGAAAGTTTTCTAACACAAGAAAAAAGATTTATGATATAGTTAATTTTGTGCTGCAGGAGCGATTTGTCTTAAGGATTCTCCTGCAGATTGTGATTCACAGAAATAGTTTTTGTCAATTCAAATAAGAGAGGTTGTCATCTATGCCCCCCTTTGCCAAGAGAATGATTAAGAGTTCTTTTATCAAGCTGCTGAATGAGAGACCGATTTCTCAGATTACAGTGAAAGAAATCGTGGATGATTGCGGCGTCAACCGCAATTCCTTTTACTATCATTTTCAGGATATCCCCTCCCTCTTGGAGGAGATTGTTGTGGAACTTGCGGACAAGGTGATAGCCAGTCAGCCGGAGGATGCCAGTTTTGAGGAGCAGATCTCAGGGGCTTTGAACCAGATTGTGAAGCATAAGAGAGCGATTTACCATATCATAAGGGGATCGAACAGCAACAGTGAGTTCTATGAATTGCAGCTGATGCGGATCTGTGAATACGTCACGAGAAACTATATTAATTCCAGAGATTATTCGGTCGATGTTCCAGAAGAGGATATGGAGTATATCGTTAACTTTATGAAGAATCTGACCTTTGGCCAGATAATGGATTGGATTTATCATGATATGTCCTACGACATCGCAGAACATTCCACCAGACTTTACAGGATGTTCGCCGGAAGTATCCGGGCCGTATGTTTGCGATGCTCCCAATAAAGTGGGGATGTCTGCGGCATGGCATTATGCCGCCATCGGAAATAAACTTGACAGTCAATCAGACGAAAAAGGAGAACAAAAATGGCAGATAAGACAATACCTTATAAAATATATCTGAAGGAGAATGAAATCCCTGACAGATGGTATAACGTTAGGGCCGATATGAAGAAGAAGCCTGCACCGCTGCTCAACCCCGGCACCCTGAAACCACTCAAGGCTGAAGAGCTGACTCCTATATTCTGTGAGGAGCTGGTTGCACAGGAATTGAATGATACGGATGCATGGATTCAGATCCCCCAGGAGATCCAGGATTTCTACAGGATGTACCGTCCGTCACCGCTTGTTAGGGCTTACTGTCTGGAGAAGGCCCTGGATACACCGGCTAAAATCTACTACAAGTTCGAGGGCAATAATACAAGCGGCAGCCACAAGCTGAATTCGGCCATAGCCCAGGCTTACTATGCCAAACAGCAGGGATTGAAGGGCGTGACGACAGAGACGGGCGCCGGCCAGTGGGGTACGGCCCTTTCCATGGCCTGCTCTTATTTCGGTCTGGATTGTAAAGTATATATGGTTAAGGTTTCCTACGAGCAGAAGCCCTTCCGCCGTGAGGTTATGAGAACCTATGGTGCTTCCGTAACTCCTTCTCCATCAGACACCACTGAGGTTGGCCGCAAGATCCTCCAGGCTCATCCGGGAACCACCGGCAGTCTGGGATGTGCCATCTCTGAAGCAGTGGAAGTAGCGACACATAATGAAGGATATCGATATGTTCTTGGCAGCGTTCTTAACCAGGTTCTTCTTCACCAGTCCGTGATTGGTCTGGAAGCCAAAGCAGCCATGGACAAATACGATATCAAGCCGGATATGATCATCGGCTGTGCCGGCGGCGGTTCCAATCTGGGTGGATTGATTTCCCCCTTCATGGGTGAGAAACTTAAAGGAGAAGCAGACTATCAGTTCATTGCCGTAGAACCGGCATCCTGCCCCAGCTTTACCCGGGGCAAGTACGCCTATGATTTCTGCGATACCGGCATGATCTGTCCTCTGGCCAAAATGTACACCCTGGGCAGCAGCTTCATTCCTTCTGCCAACCATGCCGGCGGACTTCGATTCCACGGCATGAGCACCGTTCTTTCCGAACTCTACGATCAGGGACTTATGGAAGCCAGAGCGGTGGAGCAGACTTCCGTATTTAAGGCGGCTGAGCAGTTCGCCAGGGTAGAGGGTATCCTTCCGGCTCCGGAAAGCAGCCATGCCATTAAGGTTGCCATCGATGAAGCCATGAAGTGCAAGGAGACCGGCGAGGAAAAGACCATTCTCTTTGGTCTGACCGGAACCGGATACTTTGATATGGTAGCTTATGAGCAGTTCCACAATGGAACCATGGTGGACTATATTCCCACAGACGAAGATCTTGCCCAGGGCTTTGCAGGGATTCCTTCTTTCCCGGGTAATGAATTCTAAGAATCCGGCATAAGATAGGTTCCTATTCCAATAAGGCCTGTGAATGATAAGCAGGACCGAGATAATAAGAGGTATAAAGATATGAAAGATATTAAACCCATCAAAGAGGGAAAGGTTCGCGAGATCTATGACATCGGTGACAGTCTGATCCTGACTGTAACTGACAGAATTTCTGCTTTTGATGTAATCCTCAAAAATGAGATACCGGATAAGGGAAAGATCCTTACCCAGATGTCCAAATTCTGGTTTGATTATACCGGCAACACGGTGAAAAATCATATGATATCCGTGGATGTCGCTGATATGCCGGAACAGTTCCAAAATGATCGATATGAAGGCCGGAGCATGCTGTGCAAGAAGCTGACCATGCTTCCCATCGAGTGCATCGTCCGCGGCTACATCACCGGAAGCGGCTGGGCCAGCTACCAGAAGGACGGAACGGTATGCGGTATCCGCCTGCCGGAAGGACTTGAGGAGTCCCAGAAACTGCCGGAGCCCATCTATACACCTTCCACCAAGGCAGACCTGGGCGATCATGATGAGAACATTTCCTATGAGAAGTCCGTAGAGATTCTGGAGAAGGAGTTCCCGGGTAAAGGAGACTATCTGGCCAACGTCCTAAGAGAGTACACCCTTTCCCTTTACAAAAAATGTGCAGATTACGCCTGGGAAAAGGGCATTATCATAGCCGATACCAAGTTTGAGTTCGGGATGGATGAGGACGGGAACATCCTGATTGGGGATGAGATGCTTACCCCGGACAGCTCCCGTTTCTGGCCCAGAGAAGGCTATGAAGCCGGCAAGAGTCAGCCTTCCTTTGACAAGCAGTATGTAAGAGACTGGCTGAAAGCCAATCCGGACAGCCACTATCAGCTGCCG
>CAMOVS010000065.1 GCA_946627575.1 uncultured Lachnospiraceae bacterium | reverse complement strand
ACACATCAAACCAGTAAGCTACGAAAGCCCGGAGAAAAGTCCCTTCTCCGAACTGCATAACCTTCTACGGCGCACTCTCCAGGATATAACCGTCATAGCCGGATTTCTTCAGCACATCATAATTAAGAATATCCATGCCTTCCATCACTCCTTTTCCCTAGTATACAGTATCAATGCAATCATCTCGATGGGCTCATCAATCGCCTCGATCGAATGGCACTCGCCGTCTCCGCAGTAGTATACATCACCGGGCTGCACATCAACGATGGTTCCGTTATCGTTATATTTGCCATGTCCCGAAAGGATATAATAAGTCTCGGAATCTCCGGTATGGGTGTGAAGGCCGATCTTACTTCCGGGATATACCGTAGTATGGCCAAATACCCGTCCTTTATTTTCCATCTCTTCCGGCCCATTCAAAAGGCTTCTTACGGTAATCTCTCCAACTCCATCAAAGGGGGAAGGTTTTCTTATGCTGATCTTATCATCACTTCTTCTGATCATATTTAATATACCTCATAAATGAAATAGATTCTGTGCCGATGCTTAACAGAGAGACCACCGGCTATGCCAGTGGCCTCGATCTGTTATTAGCTGAGATAGGTTTGCTTTAACTAAAATAAACAAGCTGAGCGTTGTTATAATAGATATCCTCCAGCTCTTTCTCTGAAAATACTTTGGATTTCTCCAGATAGTCTGTAAGATGCTCATAGGAATCCTGAGTCGCAGCAAAAGGTGCGTCGGTTCCCCACATCATCCTGTCAGCACCGATGATGTCTCTGGCTTCTGCCAGGATATCCACCGTCTCCGGATAAGGATAAACATCAGGAGCCATGATCTTGGGCATAGCAGCGATATCAAACCAGATATTAGCCTGGCTGAGCATGGTAAGCTCTGCCTTCCACTCTTTCTTCTTCTCTCTCATGGGCGCAAGCAGGTGGCAGATGACAACTTTAAGATCCGGACACCGGTCCGCAATCCGCATGAGGGCTGTGGTCTGATGGCTCTCCATCAGAATATCACCCACATCCAGAGCTACCACTCCATGATTCTTCTCAATCAGCTTATAGATCTCCATCATTCGGTCACCGGACAGATCAAAGGGATCATGGCAGCCCATCAGACCGCCGCCTGAGCTCACCTCGAACTTAACCAGGCGGAAATGCTTCTCCTCGAGGAATCTCTCCAGAGTTTCCATATGATTGGTGGCGAAGGGCTCTACCTCACAGGAAGGACAGAAACGGTCAGGATATTTCTCAAGAAGCTCTTCATGATAAATATTCTGGAAGCCGTACATGCTTCCGTTCATTAATACAGCTTTCTCTACATCATTTTTATCCATGATGGCCAGGGCCTGCTCGGCTGTAAAGCAGTCATCTCCGTATTCTCCCGTGGTGGGAAGAAGCTGGAAAACTTCACCGCTGCCCCACTGGGCCTTGCCGCCGCCGATGGCACGAAGCTCACCCCGTCTGCAATATCCGGCCAGGACCTTGGCAAGATGTAAATGCGCATCAATTTTCTTCATAAATAAATCCTCATATACTAATTGGAAGAGGAAAGGAACAAAACATAGTCATTTTGCTCCTTTCCTAATGATTATGTATTAACTAAGCTCGGGCGCTGCTGGTCCCTTTTTAACCTTCTTAGCCTTTTTCCTTGACTGGTCTGCATGATGCATGGCGTCAAAGGCAACCGCTACAACGATAACCAGACCCTTGACCAATCCGGACTGGGTGGAATCAACGTTCATCAGGCTCAGGCCGTTATTCAGCAGTCCCATAAGAACCGCGCCAAAGATGGCCCCCGGCAGAGTACCTTCTCCGCCGAGAAGAGAGATTCCGCCGATAACCGCTGCTGTGATAACATCATTGGTAAAACCTGATCCCAGAGCAGAATCTGCCTGCTGGCTCTGAGAAGCCAGGATAATGCCGCCCATAGCGGTCGTAAATCCGGAAATCGCATAACAGATAATCGATACCAGCTTTACATTGATGCCGGAGATCTCCGCTGCTGTCGGATTGCCTCCCACCGCATATACGTATCGGCCAAAGACTGTCTTCCTTAAGACATACCAGCTGGCCAGGGCGAAAATGACCATAAAGATAATAGGAACTACGTTCTTTCCCAACACAGCGAATGCCGGCCATGTACAGGCAATCTTATTGTTGTTGGACAGAACCTGGGCCAGTCCCAGGAAAACACTCTGGGTAGCAAAGGTTACCAGGAAAGCCGGAATGGCAAAGGTTGTTGTAATATAACCATGCACAAGACCGGCCACAGCACCGACAACCAGAGCGGCAAGCAGGCCGACCAAAACCGCTCCCGTGGAGCCGCCCATCCTGGTGGTCACCGTAGCTGCTACCACTGCGGACAAGGACAGCAAGGTCGCAATAGAAAGATCAATTCCTCCGATCAGGAAAACGAAGATCGTTCCGCTGACCATAATACCGATCGCCGCTACCGAAGTCAGTACACTTACGGCATTACCTACGCTAAGGAACTCAGCCGGTTTCAGCACAGACAAGATCACAATAAATGCAACGAGGATGATAGGCTTACTGTATGTACTCCAGTTAATATTCTTCATTATTTCGCCTCCTCTTCTACACCCTGTCCTGCAGATAATACCATGGACTGAGTAACCTCCACGTTCTTAAACTCTTTCACGATATCACCTTTACGCATAACCAGGATTCTGTGGGAGACTCTGAGAAGCTCCTGCAGGTCGGAAGTAACTACAATAATAGCAACCCCCTGCTTGGCCAGATCTTCCAGAATCGAGTAGATTTCATCTTTGGCACCAACGTCAATACCTGCTGTTGGCTCATCGACGATCAAAAGCTTAAGATCTCGCATCAGCCACTTACCAAGAACAACCTTCTGCTGGTTTCCGCCCGACATAACACCGACCTGCTTATTGGGATCGGCAGGACGGATGTCAATCGCTTCGATGGCTCTCTTGCTCATAGACAGCTCGTCCGCATCAGATATGGCTGTTTTCTGAACTTTAACGATGTCATAGTTGGTAAGAGCAACGTTCTTTGTCGTGGACAGAAGGGGGATGAAACCCTGATTTCTTCTGTCTTCCGGGACAAATCCGATTCCTTCCAGAATGCTTGCCTTGGGGGAAGGATCCAGCTTTTTGCCATCCAGATACACTTCTCCGGAGGCTGCCTTGTCCACGCCGTAAATGGCCCGAACCACTTCCGTACGCCCGGCGCCGATCAGGCCGCCCAGGCCCAGGATCTCGCCCCGGTGTACCTGAAAGCTGATATCGCGATAGCGGTCGGTCTTATCGGTCAGTCCCTTAACATCCAGTCTCACTTCTGCCTCATCATTGGAATGAAGCATTTTCTTGGATCCGGCAGACTCATCAACCACTTTACCAATCATGGTCTCGATAACCTTGGCAGGAATGATGTCCTGCTTCTCCAGAACCGCAGCGTTCTTACCGTCGCGTAAAATAGTCAGGCGGTCAGAAAGCATGTAAACCTCTTCCAGACGATGAGAAATGTAAATGATGGACACACCCTCACTGCGCAATGTCTGAATGATCTTAAAGAGCATCTCCGCTTCCTTGCCGGAAAGGGACGCCGTAGGCTCATCCATGATCAGCAGTTTGGAATCCTGAGAAAGTCCCTTCAGGATTTCAATCAGCTGCCTCTGTCCGATTCCCAGGTTATCCACGACGGTGGTAGGCTTTAACGGGAACTGATATTTATCAATCAGCTCCTGGGTCATCTTGTTCATCTTGGCATAATCGATAAAGGGGCCCTTGCGGGGCTCTCTGCCGAGAAATACGTTCTGCGCTACCGTCAGCGGCGGGATAACAGAAAGTTCCTGGTAGATACAGGCCACGCCCAGCTTCTGGCAATCCTGATAGGTATTGATCTCCACAGGCTTGCCTTCCCAGTAGATCTGACCGTCATCTTTGGCGTATACACCGGTGATAATCTTAATCAGGGTGGATTTGCCGGCGCCATTTTCCCCCATCAGGGAGTGCACTTCACCGGCCTTCACTTCAAAATGAACATCCTGCAGAACCGGAACACCGGAAAAGCTCTTATAGATGTTCTTGGCTTCTAAGATTGTATTACCTGCCATTATTCAAGCCCCTCCTTTGCTCCTTCTTCTTTTGCTCTGCGGTCGATACGTCTCTTGTATAAAGAGTCAAAGATGACAACCGCAATAATGATAGCTCCTTTTACGATATACTGGTAAGATGCATTCATATCCAGCATCTTAACACCGTTATCCAGTGTCGCCATAAATAGGGCACCGATCAGGGTTCCGATCACATCGCCGGATCCTCCTGACAGGGCCACGCCGCCGACAACAGCTGCAGCAATGGGATCAAACTCGAAGTCCGTTCCCAGGTTAGCTGTCGTACTCTGGAGTTTTGCTGTCATGAATATTGCGCCTATTGCAACGGTTACTCCGGTAACCGCATAAGCGATGATTCTTGTCTTCATGACATCAATACCGGAAAGAGTTGCAGCCTTTTTGCTGGCACCAACAGAATAAAGATTCGTTCCAAACCGGGTATACTTCAAAACAATCTGTCCCAGAATAACTACGATAATCATGGCGATGATTACATAGTAGAGGCCTACGAACATGAAATCTTCGCCAAGAAAAGCATACTGGGAATGGTTCATTCTTACACTTTCGATGGCTCCGATATCATTTTTGACAGCGATAATGTAGGTCAATCCCCTGTACACAAGCATCATCGCCAGGGTACCTATGAATTCGGGGACATTTAATTTAGCCACGATAAAGCCGTTAACCAACCCGCATACAAGACCCACCAGGAGTCCCACAATGATCATAATCGGGATAGGCCACAGGGTGTAGACATATATATTTGCCATAACCATACCGACCAGCGCTAACATACTTCCCGTTGAAAGATCGATGCCGGCCGTGATGATGACGAAGGTAATTCCTACACCGATAATTGCCGGTATGGATGCGTTCCTCACGATCTCGATCAGGTTGGTTTCATTAAAGAACTTGCCTTCACCAGTACCTGCGAGTCCGGCGAACAAGGCAACAAGTATGAGTAGCATACCGATCGAAATCAGGCGCCGCATCGTTGTCTGATTCATCCGTTTCACTTATTATTTCCTCCTATATACATGCTGGTTTATAAGATATAGGGCAGGGAGTTTCATGCAAACTCCCGCCCGGTCAGTTTTTCATTGAAAGATGAATTACCAGCGGTCTTCTTCGCTAATATCCCCTACATTGTCCTTTGTAACTACGATTGGCTCCATGATAACCTTGGGTGTCTTGGTCAGAACCGAACTGTCATAATCAGAACTGATCATAAGCAGGGCAATCTTGGCTGCGGTGGATCCCTCATCCCAGCTGTTGGTATAGATGGTTCCGGCCATGCTGCCATCTTCGATCATCTCAAGAGCAATCTTCTCACCGTCAGCTCCCCAGATACAGATGTCACCCTTCTTGCCTTTATTCTCTGCTGCAAGGGCAGCTCCCTCTGCCATAGCGTCATTGATGGCAAATACGCCTCTTAAGTCACTATGCTGCTGCATGAAGGACTCCATAACGGTTCTGGCGGTATTCTTCTGGAAGGAAGCAGACTGCTGAGCAACGATTTCGATGTCTTTATACTTTTCCTTTACCGTATCGATAAATCCTCTTTCAAGGTTATCGGTACGCTCCAGACCGGGAACACCTTCAATGATGGCAATCTTGCCTTTTCCGCCGATCTGTTCTGCCATCTTATCCGCTGCCATACGGCCGGCATCGTAATCAACGGCCATAACCAGTGCGCTGTGAACCGTGTCGGATGAACAGTCGAGGTTCAGGGTAATTACCGGGATTCCTGCTGCTTCTGCCTGGGCAATACTGGGTGCCAGGGCAGCGCCATCGGAACACTGGATGATGATGGCATTGTACTTCTGGTTGATACAGTTGGTCATGATCTCAACCTGCTTATCTGCTTTCTCCTCTGCACCGTAGGAGTCCACCTTAATATTGGGCCAGGATGCACACTCTCTTTCGATACCCTCTTTCCAGCCCTGGTTGTTGGGAGTTCCCAGATCATGAGCGATATAAGCGATCTTAATCTCTTCTCCACCGTAGATGTCTACCTTCTGCTTGTTGGAGTTTCCACCTCCTCCGCCTGCAGCAGCTCCGGAATCTTTCCTTACCTTTCTTTCACAGCCACTGAACACAAGACATAATGCCATGATGGCGGTAAGCAGAAGTGCCAGTTTTCTTCTTTTCATCAGTTACCCTCCTTTTGTAGTACATTAATAACCATGCTATCTATCTTAAATGACACCAATAAAGTAGTTCGTTACGATAAAACGATGGCGAAAGATCCGCCATGCTCTACCTCTTTACTCTGGCACCGGCGCCTCCCATGATCCCTTCAACTTCATCGACAGAAGCCATGGAAGTATCGCCCGGGGTCGTCATGGCAAGGGCACCATGTGCCGCACCGTAGTTGACAGCCTTCTCAGGATCTCCGGTAGTCATCAGGCCATAGACAAGTCCTGATGCAAAAGAATCGCCGCCGCCGACGCGGTCCATGATCTCCAGCCCGTTATACTCCTTGGACATGTAGATCTCGCCGTCCGCCCAACACAGAGCCTTCCAGTCATTCACGGTCGCTGTCCTGACTGTACGCAGGGTGGTTGCCACAACCTTAAAGTTTGGATAGGTTTTGGCAGCCTCGCCGATCATTTTCTTATACCCCTCTATATTGAGTTCTTTTAGATTCTCATCGTTGCCCTCGATCTTAAATCCCAGACATGCCGTGAAGTCCTCCTCGTTGCCGATCATGACATCGACATATTTGGCTACTTCCTTATTGACTTCCTG
>CAMOVS010000064.1 GCA_946627575.1 uncultured Lachnospiraceae bacterium | reverse complement strand
TGCGGAAGAACCTTTGTCAGGATGACCAAGCCTCTGGGCCGCAGCGATGACATGATGGTAATTCGTGGAGTCAACGTCTTCCCCAGCCAGATTGAAACCGTTCTTCTTTCGGAAGGCTATACACCCAACTATCAGATCGTGGTGGACAGGGTAAACAATACCGATACCTTTGATATTTATATCGAGTTCACCAGGGAAATGTTCTCTGATAAGATCTCCGAGATGCAGAAGAGAGAACAGGATCTGAAGATGGCTATGAAGTCCATGCTGGGCATCAGTCCCAAGATCCACCTGATGGCACCCAAGACCATACAGCGGTCAGAAGGCAAGGCAGTCAGAGTGATCGATAAGCGAAAGCTGCATGATTAGGAAGTGGTGCGACGTGCCGCCGGATTGTGAATTATGCGTAGGATTGTGGGCACGAGGAACGTGGAACAATCCGTATGAATCATATCTTTTTACTTCAAGAAGGGAGGCCTGATTATGGCTATCACACAATTATCCGCATTTCTTGAGAATACCCCCGGAACCCTCTCTGCGGTGGTCGATGCCATCACGGAAGCCGGCGTAAATATCCGGGCCCTGTCCGTAGCTGACACCAAAGACTTCGGCATCCTGAGGGTTATTGTATCTGATATCGAAAAGACCAAAGAAGCCCTGGACGACCACACTGCTATTATCGAAACGCCGGTAGTGGTGGTAAAAATGAATGATCAGGCCGGTTCTCTAAAAACCATACTTGAAGTTCTCAGAGAGGCGGGTGTGAATATCGAGTATGTATACGCCTTTACGGCAGCCATCCATGGAAGCGCTTATGTAGTCTTCCGGGTGGATGATGTGGATGGAGCAGAGGCAATTCTCAGTCAGAAGGGGATCAAAACACTTTCTAATGAAGACCTAAGTGACTTTCTGAATTGAATGTTTTAACTATTTACAGGTGTCTGCGGGCTCTCCGGATATCGGAGAGCCCTTTTCTAATAATCAGGAAGGACCAGACTTGCCTGGCCGGCATCCACTGTGATATAGTAGAATCAGCGATTAGGGAGTAGCTAACATACGAAAGTATGTAACGTATGTCGTCAGTACGGGAAGGAAATTCCCCGGTATATGTTCGAAGAAGCGAGACTTTTCCTGCAGTATAACTGCGGGAGGAGTCTCTTTTTCTGTTTATAAAGCTCTCCAGCCTGCCGGCAAGGATCAGAGAAATCACTTCAAGGTTCTCGAATCTCCGGAAGGCTTCATAATTCACGCTCATCAAGCAGGCACACAAGGGAGGAAAGACATGATTTTGCACATTTTGATATTACTGTCAGGCTTTGCCGCACTCATTAAGGGGGCCGATTTTTTTGTGGATGGAAGCGCAGATCTTGCTCGCATATTCAGGATCCCGGGACTTGTGATAGGACTTACTATCGTTGCCATGGGAACCAGTGCACCTGAGCTGGCGGTGAGTGTGTCGGCAGCTGTGGAAGGATCCAATGAGATCGCCCTGTCCAATGTGGTGGGATCTAATATATTTAATCTGCTTGTTGTCCTGGGCTTCTGTGCTCTTTTTCATCCCGTTCCTGTAGAAAGAGTGACGATCTGGAGGGATTGCCTGGTGTCTCTGGCCGTTACGGCATGCCTGCTTGTGGGCCTTTTGCTTCAGGGACAGGTGTCTTTGAATGTGTTCAGGGGGAATCTGTCCGTTCAGGCAGGAGCGGTAACCCGCATCATGGGATTGCTTCTTATGCTGTTTTTTGCCCTTTATATGTATTCTCTGGTGGCGAAAGCAATGCATGAGCCCGGGGAGGATGTGGCAGAAGATGTCCGCCCGATCTGGCAGTGCTTTCTGCTGATCGCAGCAGGGGCTATTCTGATTGTTGTCGGAGGCAAGGCGGTTGTTGCCGGCGCCAGAGAGATCGCCCTCTTTCTGGGTATGTCAGAAACGCTGGTCGGGCTTACGATTGTGGCGGTAGGGACATCGCTTCCCGAGCTGGTTACTTCCGTTGTAGCAGCAAGGAAGGGAGAGACCGGGATGGCCGTCGGCAATGTTGTTGGATCTAACATTTTCAATATGATGTTTATTCTTGGCATATCGGCATCCTTGCATCCGGTGGAAGTGATCGCTGCCTCTCTTATGGATCTTGGAATTCTGATAGTCGCAACCATGATTACCATGTATTTTGCCCTTAGCGAGAGGAAAATCAGTCGGATGGAGGGGAGCGGCATGCTGCTGCTTTACGCGGCTTATTTAGCCTATATCATTGTCCGATGACATGCCCGAGTATTATCCTGATGTTATAAGGAAACGATTGCCATGAGTAAAATGTATTCCATCATGTATTGCTGCAGAAGGCGCATAACTGCCCTGATCCTGCTTTCTTTCTTTGTCCTATCGACAGCAGGGACAGAGAGGGAAATTCCGGCAGGGGGTGCAGGCTTTGCAGGGCCTGCCAGTGATTCAGCATCCATAATCCGCTCAATCAGGCCTGTGTCGCCATATATTCCTGAGAATCAGACCGAGTTTGAAAAGGTCATTAGCATCATTCACCAGCAGAGTCTACCGGAAAGAAAAAGTTCTCAAGTGGTTTTGCACGATTATTATAGTGGTGTGTTGCAAGACCTTATGATGGGAGGACATCTGTTTTCCGGAAGCGGACCGGCCGGCGATGAACCGCCGAACCAGATGCATAAGGCCTTGATTCGTTATATCCACCACAAGGAGGACCAACTATAATAACCTTCTTCCCGTTATAAAGATAGAATCTATAACAAGAGGAGGATAGTTATGATTACCAATGTATTAGTTGCAGTGCTGGCTGTGATTGCCTTTGGGGCGACCATATGGGCTAACTGGGGCAACAAGAAGTCAGAAGATCAAAAGTCAGAAGATCAGACGGATAAGACCGGGAAGAAGAATGAGGACCGATAATTCCTGAGACCTTTAACCGGTGAATACAAAAGCCTGAAAGCAGCAATGATTATGCATTAGCTGCCTTCAGGCTTTATTTATGGAATAATAACAGCTTTTTGTCCCAAATCCGCCTTATCCAAGTCCCACATCCAGCATCATCATCAGTATAAAACCCAGGGCAAAGGAGATGGTACCGATGTTGGAGTGATCGCCTTCCGCCATCTCCGGTACCAGTTCTTCCACGACCACATAGATCATGGCCCCGGCAGCAAAGCTGAGGAGATAGGGCATAGCGGGAACCAGCAGTCCGGCTGTAGCCAGAATCAGGAGGGCGCCGATGGGTTCAACAATGCCTGAAAGGATGCCATAGAGGAAGGTACGCCCTCTGGGCAATCCTTCTGCCAGAAGACGCAGGCGGCACCCAAGCTGGTGCCTATAAAAGGGATACTTATAATTAACCACATGATAGACTCCTTTCTTTGATCGTATTAAAATCTGAGTGAAAAAACTAAAACAAAGCACTAAAACAAAGCATAATATTCATTAAGGGTTAGACACAACTAACCATATAACATACTGCATTTGCAAAGAAAAAGCAAGATACTTTTGCTCTATAAAAGAAAAGATGTCCTAAGAATACGGTTCGACGAGATTTGAAATAGATTTATTTACTTGAAGGATATTGAATTCCATATAAAAATCGATGATAATAGATTACAGTATGACAAGCATAAACCGCACGGGAAGAGGAGCCGCATCATGGAACACCTGCGCTGCGTTGTGGAAAGAATTACATATCAGAATGCCCAGAACGGATATTCCGTGATCAAGTGCCG
Organism: uncultured Lachnospiraceae bacterium; assembly: GCA_946627575.1. Classification (GTDB taxonomy): domain Bacteria; phylum Bacillota; class Clostridia; order Lachnospirales; family Lachnospiraceae; genus Anaerobutyricum. The sequence continues at coordinate 3,139 of CAMOVS010000064.1, read as the reverse complement.
GGCTAAGAATTACAGCGACCTGGTGACAGTGGTCGGCAGCATGCCGGATGTTCATGTGGGCAGCGTATTGTCTCTGGGAGGCCGGTGGCGAATTGATGCCAAATACGGCAGACAGTTTTCCATGGAGACTTTTGAAGAGACTTTGCCTGCCACGGTCTACGGCATGGAGAAATATCTTGGAAGTGGTCTGGTCAAGGGGATCGGGCCCAAGTTTGCCCAGCGGATCGTCCGCACCTTCGGCAAGGACACCTTGGATGTGATTGAGGAAGAGCCTGACCGGCTTCTGGAGGTGGAGGGCATAGGCAAAGTCCGGGTGGACCGGATCAAGAAGAGCTGGGCCGAACAGAAAGAAATCCGGAATATCATGGTCTTTCTTCAAAGCCATGATGTCAGCACCAGCCATGCGACCAGGATCTTCAAGACCTACGGAGATGAGAGCATTAAGATCGTTCAGGAGAACCCCTACCGCCTGGCCGATGACATCTGGGGGATCGGATTTAAGACTGCCGACCAGATTGCAGAGAAGATGGGGTTCGGCCATGAGAAATATGTGAGGCTGCGGAGCGGTATTCTCTACACCCTGAACCGGCTGGCTGATGAAGGGCATTGCTACGCCGACCGGGAAATGCTGATCACGAAGGCGGAGGAATTGCTATCGGTTGAAGATCATCTTCTTTCCATGAGTTTAGATGAGATGATCCGCCAGGAAGATGTCATTACGGAAGTCATATCGACAGAAATGGATGAGAATTCCGGAGAAGGTCCTTCCTTTGCCGACAAGGGGATGCTTGAAAAGGGGGAAGGGGAGGAGTCGAAATCTGTGGCCATATACCTTCCTCCCTTTTATTTTTCCGAGAAAGGAACGGCCAGAAGACTTCATGAGATCAGCCGGAACCGGGAGGGAATCCATGTAGCTGTAGAAGGACTGGAAGAAAGAATACGCAGAAAGACCGGCATGGATTACGATGAGATCCAGCTTCAGGCTATCCGGACTGCGGTAAGCAGTAAGCTTCTGATCCTGACAGGCGGACCCGGAACCGGGAAAACAACAACAACATTGGGGATTATCACGGCTTTCCGAGCTGCAGGAGCCCGGATTCTTCTGGCGGCACCCACTGGTCGGGCGGCGAAAAGGCTGTCGGAGGCCACAGGCATGGAGACTAAAACCATCCACCGCCTCCTGGAGGTCAAACCGCCGGACGGATATCAGAAGAATGAAGAAGAACCTCTTCAGGGAGATGTACTGATCGTTGATGAGTGCTCTATGATTGATCTTATGTTGATGTATAATCTGCTTAAGGCGGTACCCGACACAATGACTTTGATCCTGGTGGGGGATATTGATCAGCTTCCCAGCGTAGGGGCCGGCAATGTCCTGAGGGACATGATTGATTCGGAAGCCTTTTCCGTGGTCAGATTGACAAGGATTTTCCGTCAGGCACAGACCAGCCGAATCATCATGAATGCCCACCGGATCAATCAGGGCCAGCTTCCTGACATCAGGGGCGGCCGTCAGAGCGACTTTTTCTTTATGGATATGGAGAAGCAGCTGGCCGGTAAAGGCTGGGACAGTGGGGATTCCGGCGTCCTGGCTGGGGAAGCGGCCGAAGCGATCGTCAGCCTTGTCCGGGACAAGCTGCCGGCTTACTATCATATTCCATCCGATGAGATTCAGGTATTAACTCCCATGCAAAGAGGGGCGGTCGGTGCGGCCAACCTAAATCAGGTTCTCCAGGAAGCTCTTAATCCTGCGTCGGGTCAGGTGGGACAAGGACTCCGCCGGGGCGGATATGTCTTCCGGGCCGGGGACAAGGTGATGCAGATCCGCAACAATTACGATAAAGAAGTCTTTAATGGGGATATAGGACAGGTGACGTCGGTAGATGCCCATGAGAGGATGCTTTATGTCCGCTTTGAAGATCGGGAGATCTCTTATGAGGTCTCGGAGCTGGATGAGCTGGTTCTGGCCTATGCCACAACCATTCACAAGGCCCAGGGATCCGAATACCCTATCGTGGTTTTGCCGGTCATGATGAACCATTATATCATGCTGCAGAGGAATCTGATCTATACCGGTATTACCCGGGCAAAGAAGATCCTGGTCATGGTAGGTACCCGGAAGGCTCTTTCCTATGCCATCAGGAATGTTACGGTGGCAAAGAGAAATACTTTACTAAAAGACAGGATCCGGCAGCTGCAGGGAGAGAGTGGGCAAGAAGCGGCAAAGATCCTTCCCTTGGCCGGGACAGAAGCAGGGCCTGCTCCATATGGATCGATGGGCCAAGAACATGGTCAATCTGTACTTAAAGCTGCTGAGCCCACTGTCATTTACGGTAAAAAGAAAGACCGGGAGAAAAGAGGAAAGGCAGAGGGAGGAACTTCGGCTCTTGAGGAGACAGCGGAAACAGGAAGAAGGGGAGGCGAAGACAGACAGCTTGGCTTGTCCCATGAGGAATGGCTTAAGATTGATCTATTTACACGGATTAGACGGTCCAGGTTCCGCATGCGCTTTCAGCTGAAGGAGGCCGACTTTGCCTTTATCAGAGAAAAAGGGCTTCCTCTGATCCGGTCTCATGCCAAAGATTTTGTAAGGCAGCGCCTATCCTCAGCAGAACCGAAGAACGATGGCAAGCAGACACCCATGAGAGGAGCTCCCAAAGGACACCCGATCTTTTTGGCCCAGCATGCCACCGGAACCTGCTGCCGGGGCTGTCTGGAAAAGTGGCACGGCATCCCCAAAGGAAGGACTTTAACCGAAGAGGAACAGGAGTATATCGTGGATGTCCTGATGAGGTGGATTGAAGAAAGCAGAATCCTGAATCGAACTTGATCATAATCACTATTAATTCCAATATATAACAGAAACGGAATAATGAACCAATAGCACGCCGGATAGATGTCTTCGATGACACTATGCTGGTGTGCTTCATATATGAAATCTTTGCCGTGATTCCTCTAGGGGATTCGCGGCTTTCTTATTTTGCAAGAAGATCCTTCAACCCTTCATATATCTGATCTTCGGAAGGGGGGCATCCGGCTATGGAATGGTCGAAGAGGCTGGTGCAGCTGCCGACGCCCAGCCATCCTGCCTTCCCACGGAAGCCCTGGCCTATACAGATCTTGTGGTCCTGCATGTTTT
>CAMOVS010000063.1 GCA_946627575.1 uncultured Lachnospiraceae bacterium | reverse complement strand
TACACTTATGTGGATCCGGCAAGCACCGGTATAGATGTTTTAGTTAATAATATTTTATGTCCCTGCCATTCATCAGGCCGCAGGCCCTCCGCGCATGGATTCTGATATCTTTCCAGGTCAGCTTCTCCGGATTTCCTTCCAGGAGATCCAGGCATACGGTCTCAAAGATTTTCGCAAAGGACTCCATGTCCGATTTTTCATAAAGACTGCCATCGTAACAGAGTTCCAGAAGCGAACTTCCTTCATCTTCCCACATTTTCACTTCCAGAGATTCTGCGGAAGTAAATCCCGGAACGTCGGGCAAGATAACCTCTTCTATCATGCCCCCTGCATCAAGATTCACAAAGTCACCCTGATAGAGGAAGCACATAAGCTTCTCCTCAGGCTTCTCCATAAAATAGGAACACCGACTGTGGGTGATCCCTTCCCGGACCTGCAGAAGAACCGAATCCATCAATTTCCTCACTCTGTCCTTTTCCTTTAGGTGAAGGGCTATGGGGATGTCTCTGAACAGAAGACCGGCTGCCCGTATGGTCCGGCTGTCCCCTCTCCCGCTCCAGGTCCAGGTATAAAGGACATCATCTGCCTCATTGTATACAGCCATACTTAAACCGATGGCCAAGAGATAGAGGCTGCCCGGTGTCATATGGAGCCTGCCGGATTTTTTCGATACATAATCCGGAAGGAAGGGCATTCTGTAATTCAGACTCTCCAGGGGATGATCCTGGGCTTTCCTTACCACAGTTTCCACCCGACGGATCCTGGGCAGTCGATCCATGCTTCCTTGGCAGATCCTGTTAAAATGATCCCGGTCCTGCTGCCAGCCGGCGCTGTGCCTGTAGCAATCGTATTCTCTCACAAGGTCATAATAGCAATCCTGAACCAGGTCACTCCCTCCGTAGGCCGCCATGATGTCCTCGGCCAGGATTCGCAGAGAGATCCCGTCACAGATAATGTGGTGGACATCCATCCACAGGAGAATCCGGTCGGGTGTGATAATAATTTTCCTTCGAAAAAGAGGAGATCCATCCAGGAAAAAAGGCTGCACGGACTCTGTTAGAATGCGATCCAGATCTTCCTCCCGGACATGCTCTTCCTCTATCTCAGTATTAAAGTCCGGCATCAGCTGCTGGATCCATCTATCCTTTTCCCTTCGTATGGATGTAAGGAGGGAAGGATGAGCTCGGAAAGCTGCCTTCACGGCCTCTTTGAGCCGTCCTGTATCCGTGTCATGTTTCAGTACCAGGGCAGCGTTCAGATTATACAGAAGCTGTCCCGGCCAGACCATTTCCTGGGCAGCGATGTACTCCTGCGGCACGGTAAGGGGAAAAACACCAGCCTGTCTCTTTTCTTTTCCCCTGTCTTTTCCAAGATCATCGGCCGGGACTTTGAACTCTTCCCCGATGTTATTCGAATCACACCCCCTGCTTTCCCAATGCCTGGAAGGGGCGAACTCCGATGGATCTTGAAGGGCACGGGCAATCTCCTTTATCCTCCGCTCCCTGTAGATCAGGGGGATACTCAGTCCGGGAATGTCTGCCTTAAGAAGCATCTCGATGGCCTGCATGGAGTTTCCTCCCAGCAGGAAGAAATCATCATTTCTCCCAACCTTTCCTCTGCCGATATGGAGCACTTCTTCAAACAGGCGGCATAGCCTGGCCTCTCTATCTGATACCGGCGGCTGATAGGATGAGAATAGGATCTCATCTGACGGTTCTGGGAGCCGGTTTCTGTCTATCTTCCCGTTCGCCAGGAGCGGTATCTTGTCCAGGTGGACATAGCAGGAAGGAAACATATATTCCGGCAGCCGGGCCTTCAATTCTTCTGCCATCCGAACCGGGTCGGGATTCTCTTTCAGTGTATGGTAGGCACAGAGGAAACTGATCCCGCCACGCTCAACCATTCGGACGGCCATGAAATCCGTATCAAGAACCTTTTTCAGGGCAGCCTCCACCTCGGTCGGATCGATGCGGTTGCCGTTGATTTTGATCATTCTATCCGCTCTTCCCAGGATGGTGTAAGAGCCTCTGTCATCAAGGGCCGCCAGGTCCCTTGTCTTATAGTAGGATCGACCGGCATACACGATAGAATCCGATGTCCGGTCCTGGCCGAGATAACCCCGGAAATAAGGCAGGTGAACACAGAGGATACCCTCCTTGCCCCTCCCTTCCAAGACCTGTCCTTTCTCATCGATCAGGCAGATTCTGGTATCTCCTGTGGGATAACCGATCGGGGTATTGGCGTAAGCATGGTCCAGCTCAAAGATGCAGGTGGGATAGCCAAACTCTGTTGGACCGTAGATGTTTCTTATAGGGAAGCGGTCCGTATAGACATTGGATACGATCTCTCCCCCCACATGAAGGAGCTTTAGCGACAGCAGGTCTGCAGACAATAAAGAAGCTGCCAGCGTCGGCGGCATAAAGGACATCTCAATACCATAATCCTGAAAATAAGCCAGAAGCTCTTTGGGATTTCGCAGCATGGACAGGGGAAGCATGTGTTGAGTATAGCCCATTTCCAGGCTGCCGACGGTCAGATAGATTCCGCCGATAAAGGTTTCGGGAATGTTATTGGCAAATTGGATCCGGTCATAGCCTTCTACCATCTTCCGGGTCCCTTTCACCATGGCCTCATAGACTCCATATTCCTGGACTGCCCCCTTAGGAGTACCGGTAGAACCGGAGGTATAGATGATAAAAGCCATCTGATGGGGATCAGGATCCGCATAGGATGAAGGAGGGAGCGGTGCTGCGCCCATCGCCTCTTCAAAAGCATCATGGTCAAATACCAGGCAGGCTTGACTGTCCTTCAGGATGTACTGTATCCTTTCTTCCCCCATCATTTCTTCCACGCCAACCCAGGCCGCACCGGCTTTCATAATGCCAAGGTAAGCAGCCACATACTCCACAGACCGGTCACAGCGGATCACCACCACATCCTCTGCCCCCATTCCCTTTTCTATCAGATAAGCAGCGATACGGTCGGAAATCTCCCCTAGTTCTCTGTAGCTGGTCTCTCTCTTACCCCTGCGGTCGACCACAGCCGCCCGGTCCGGATGTAAATCGATACGGTGAGCTAATTTTTCTAAAAACGGGATCATATCAGTTCCTTTTCTTTATAATATAAGTATTGTATAAGTCAGGATTTCGCCAAGCTGCCTTAGCAGCGGGACCAATCCTGACTTACACCATGATGCGTCACCGGCGACAGCCGGCATGGATGTTTCGGTTGATATCGATTACTACTCTTCGTTATGGGGGAGTTCCCCTCGATAAGACGAAGGCCATCTATCCCCTTTGATCCACTCTCCTATTACACGCACAAAGCTTTTCAGCGGTTGGATCAGACTAAAGAGGAGATCGCGTGGATTGTTGTTGTAATATCTGTGTATCTCTAAAGGTTTGGATGCAATCTGATCCGCGCCATAGTAGGCAGCGGCGGCCTTATTGTAAGGATCTTCCGGATGCTCAAAGCCAAGCCCCATCACGGTATCCCAGGTAACGGAACGGTTGCCGGCCAGGAGGCTGAAGGGTCTTGAAACTCCCACATTCTCCATGATAATCCTTTCTTTTCCTCTTTCATTTTCAAGGGTAAGCACCTGGTCACGGATCTGACACCGGATATCGGCATCCACGATCAGACTGGCCAGATAATTGATAAAGATACCGCCGGCCGCCAGTCCGGCCCAGGTCCTGCTCCTCCTGTCCCACTCCCGGAAAGAGGGGATGTCAAGATGGTCCATGGCCTTTAGGGCAGCCGGAAGCAGATAAAGAACCGCTGGATAGGTAGCACGTTTTGGGTATTCCGGGGACAGCATCATCACTGTCGGGATGGCCAGAGCGGCAGCTTCCAGACCCAGGATATAGCCGGTCGTCTCCGGGTCCTGCCGGTCTCTGTTCTTAAAGTATAAGAATACCGGTATCTGAAGGGGGAGCTCCCTTAGGATGGTCGGCACAAATCCTTCCAGGAACCAGGTCCGGAACATAAGAGGCGTATAGGTATACTCCGGGGGCAGATAACCGGGGACCCTGTCCTCCAGGTTTTCCGGCAGAGTATCACTCATCTCCTTCTCCAGACGGAACTTGATTCGGTTGCCCGGAGCTGCAAGCAGGAGGGTCATACCGGCACAGATGCCCAGAACTCCCCAGATCATCCAGGAAGCCGCTTCCTTTTTGTACCAGGACCGGGCCAGTTCCAGGCCGGACAACATGAGGGCGGCTCCGGCTCCAACCTCCACCGACCAGCCTGCTGCCAGCCCCATAAGGGCCGCACCAGGAGCGGGAATGGAAAAGCTGCTATCATGATAATGGAAAGCGTAAGGCAATACGTAGAGGGACTCGATGAGTCCGGTCCAGAGATAGGTCACCGAGCCGGTGAGCCAGAAACAGGTAGCGATCAGGTGAGGAGTGCAAAGCCAGAAACCTGCTGTCAGGGTCAGAACTTCCCGAAAGGACAGGCCGAAAAGGCCCGTTGGTCTCCCCTTGCCCATGCTGCCGCAGACCAGAAGCTGGGTCAGCATGATCAGGGTGTTGGCAATGTCAAAGGGTTTCTTATCGTCAGACATGAGAACGAGCTGAACCAGGAAGTCAGCCAGGACACGCCCGTCCCAGGTCTTATAATGGGCGGCCTGGGAGTCCACAAGATCTCTCAGAGTAAGATTTCTTTCATACTCCTGGTCACCCATGACCAGATTTCCGTACCGGGGATCCCATTTATAAGAATAGGGATAGTCATCGGCATACTTGGGAAGGATCCTTCCCTTCAGATACATAAGGCCTCCGAAGGCCGCAAAGGTCGCCAGGCCGGCAGAGTGTTTTTTTATGAACTGTCTTTTATTCTTTCTGGACCAAAGGACGGCACCGGCAGAGCCTGCCAGAGTGACGGCCCCCCTTGCCAAAGCCTTGATTATTTTCCTTTTTGTCTGCCTGGTCATAATCATTCAAGCCTTTCTTCCACAAAGTAGAGGGGTCTTTTCTTGGCTTCCATGTAAGCTCTGCCCACGTACTCTCCCACCAGACCGATGGAAAAGATCCCGATTCCTCCCAGAAGCCAGATGCTGGCAAGAATGGAGGACCAGCCCGAGACCGTATTCCCATGCAGATAATCCCACAGGATGTGGATCATCATCCCTCCGCTGGCAAGAAGAACCAGAAAGCCCAGCAGAAAAATCAGGCGTATGGGCCTGATGGAAAAGGACGTGATGCCGCTCATACCCAGCTTGATCATCTTAGACAGGGTGTATTTGGACTTTCCGCCGGCACGCTCGCTTACTTCAAACTCTACAAGGGCAGTCCGGAAACCAAGGCTGGGGATCAATCCCCGTAAAAAAAGATCTCTCTCTTCAAATTGCATCAGCGACGCAAGGGCCCGGCTCGACAGGAGCCTGTAGTCTGCGCTGTCAGGCAGAATCTCACAGCCCAACAGCTGCATACATCGATAGAAGATCGAGGCGGATCCCCGTTTCAGCAAGCCATCCGTCTTTCGGGAAGACCGGATGCCGCTTACGATATCGGCCCCATCCCTGTAAGCCTGAAGGAAACGGGGTATAGCATGAATATCCTGCTGAAGGTCCGCATCCATGGTAATCACCGTCTCCGTTTTGCTTAAATAAGCTTCCCTCATCCCGGCATAAAGAGCCGTCTGGTGGCCTTCATTGCGGGAAAGGCGAACCGCTTCTATCATAGGATGGTCTGTATGAGCCTTGGAAATGATTTCCCAGGACCGGTCGGTAGAACCGTCATCCACCAGAAGAATCCGGCTGTCTGCGTCGATCTCTCCTTCCCTGACCAGATCTGCAAAGAATTTTTGTATGATTTTAATATTAAGCTCCAGGATCTCCTCTTCATTATATACCGGGAGAACCAGATACAGTTTTATGTCTTTCTTCATAGCTTTCTTATAACATTTTGCTTAGTTTGCAATACCCTCTCCGTCTTTCAGAAACCGTAGAGTCATAGCTTCCTTACGTCGATTGGGCGATCTGTGAAAGTCTCGGAATCTTTCGTCCCATATGGTCTCTTTTTCCGACAGCCCTCCTGGGTGGAACATAAGCTCCAGATCTCTTCCTGAAGCTTGGGCCAATCTTTTAAAGGAAGGCAGCAGCCTTTTTACCGGTGTTCTCGTCATCCTTGTCGTAAAAACCATACCAAAGAAAACCGGGACGCGACGATCAAAGTCAAAATGTCCCGGATGTTTTCCTTTCATACGATTGTAAGCGTATAGCACATGCATAATCAGATTCTTAAGTATGCCGGAACCAGGTGCTCTGAATAAAAGAAGGGGATCTTTAAGCAGCGGCCCCCAAGGCTCTGCCGGAACCCTCAGTTCATCGATCTCCACCTTCATCTCCCTGCAGGTCTCAAAAAGAGCATCCCAGACAAGAGGGATCATATGATAATGTCCATGACTGTCGATCCTTATGGGAATCTCTTTTTCCATCAGCTCCTGCATCCGGAGGATCTGCCGCCTTGTCTCTCTTTTCAATTGTCTTTTGAGCAGGCGCCTTCGGAAAAGGGACAATAAAAATAGCTCCCCAAAAGAACGGCAAAAATATCCTTTTTCATCCACCAGGAGGGGGATCTGCGAAGGATCGCATAAGGAGACGCCTTCTCTGAAATTCAGGTGGAGACGGAGGCTTATATCCTCCGGCAGCATAGCCGAGCAGGCAGACGCCTCAGGACTTGTAACCAGGAGACTTACACTGTTGAGGCATCCTCCGGTATAGCAGGACAGTATCCTTTTAGACTGTGTGCAATTAATGCCGTAATCATCTGCATGAAATAGTATCATAAGGGTATGCTTCCTCCTGATCGGCAAAGTTCAATGATGCAGGCCACGACAATTATATCACAATTATATGATATCAGGGTCAAAAGGTCAATTTTCACGATATGCTTGCATAATCGTGAAT
>CAMOVS010000062.1 GCA_946627575.1 uncultured Lachnospiraceae bacterium | reverse complement strand
GGGAGAGAGGATATCTCTTCAAAACAACAACCGGGACTTTTTCTTTTTTGAAAAGACAGATATACGGTCCGTCATCGGATCCATGATCTATCTGGTACAAAAGAGAATTCCAGAGTATGCAGGCATCAAACCCTTTGACATACAGATCCTTGCTCCCATGAGAAAGGGAGACCTGGGTGTGATCCATCTTAACGAGGTGCTTCAATACTACCTGAATCCTTCTTCTCACGAAAAAAAAGAATGGGAGGGCCAGAATATTCTATTCCGGGAAGGGGATAAGGTGATGCAGATCCGCAACAACTATCAGATGGAGTGGCGGATCAGAAATCCGAAAGGAAGAGTGATTGAGGAAGGACTGGGCGTATTCAATGGCGACCTTGGCCTTATACAGGAGATCAATAGTTTCACGGAGAAGGTGACAGTCCTCTACGATGATGCCAGAGAAGTCCAGTATAATTACGGAGAGTTAGACCAGCTCGAGCTGGCTTATGCCATCACCATACACAAGTCCCAGGGCAGTGAGTACCCTGCAGTGGTAATACCGCTCTTAACCGGGCCCAGAGTCCTCTGTAACCGCAATCTCTTGTATACAGCGGTAACCCGGGCCAGAATCTGCGTCTCCATCGTGGGGAGAAGCGGGATGGTAGATCAGATGATTGATAATGCTTCCGAACACAGGCGTTACACCGGCCTGGCCCGGTGTCTGCAGGAATTCAAAAGTTAATTCTTTAAGTTATATATAATTGGCTGATATTATTCTCTGGATACCCCTATACATACAGTACATATATAGACCTGCCTTATTCCGAACCGGTGAAGGACTCTCGTACAGGCTTCCATAGTGGCGCCTGTCGTGTAGATGTCATCCACCAGGAGGACCCGGGCAGGTTTTTTTGCCATATCCCGGAAGCTTGGATGGATGACAAAGGCCTTTTGCAGGTTATTAAGCCTGGCCTGAGGGGTGAATTGCTTCTGAGGCAGGGTGTTGATGCGTCGGACCAGGAGGTCAGGATAGTGACGGATGCCCAGAAGATCTGCGATGCTTCCGCTTAGGAGCTCGGCCTGGTTATATCCCCTCTGTTTTTTCTTGGCTTCATGCACCGGGACTGGGATGACAGCCTCCGGTCTCCAGATCCGGAAGAAAGGGAGATAACGGTCCAGGAGCTCTTCCGTGTAGAAATCGGTCAGGACTCGGCGGTTATGATACTTATAATCCACCATGGCCGGCTGAGTAAGCTGATTATAGAGCAGTAGAGAACAGCCGCCGTGAAAGGACTTGGGAAATACTTTGCAGTCATAGCAATACTCTTCTGAAGCGTCCAGGACAGGTTTGCCGCATTTCAGACAGCGGGGCGGGCGGACAAAGGGGAGTTTGCGGTAACAGGTCGCACATACTTTATCTCCATAAGGAAGAAGATCACCACAGACAGGACAGTGGCGTGGAAAAAGAATCGGCAGGAATATCCTGCCGATTCTCTTACGTATCGTATGTGATTTATGGGTCCTAATCATCATAATCTATATCAGGTCCTTCCTGTAGAGCCGAAACCGCCTCTTGTCGGATTGTCCAGATGATCCGTCTCTTGAAAATGTACCGGTGGCTGGTGTTCCATCAGCCTGAACTGACAGATTCTGTCATTGACATGAATCACAGTATCTCTTACAGCCAGAACCGGCATGTACCATTGATCATCGTCTCCGCAATAGCTCTCATCAACTACCCCCATATGGTTGGTCTGGATGATGCCATAATTTTTATAAGTGGAACTTCTGGGGACGATATGTGCTTCGTAACCCTTTGGCAGTTCCATGGCAACTCCGAGAGGTATGAGACGGAACTCTCCCTTAGAAAGAACTACGTCTTCTGCGGCTCTCAGGTCAATCCAGTCTGACTTGCCGTCTATGTAGGTTAGTTTGTCGATTCGGTCGCTTAGATAGCGTATGCGAATATCTGGCATATGTTTGCTCCTAAGTGTTCTTTTGTTCAGCTTAACAGGTCGGGCGGGATACGTCCGCTTAAGGGTATCAACCGTTGATTGGAACTTCCTCTGAAAGGAAGGTCGAGGCTTCTTAATTCTTCTATGTAGGGTCCGTCCACCAAGAGGTCTGTCACAGAGAGAAGTCCCTTAACGTCAGGGTCCGTGAGCGCTTTCTCCTCCAGATCCTCATAAAGAAATCCGGTGTAAGTGATCACTGTTCCTCCCATATCATGGATTCTCTGCCCCAGCTCCCAAAGGGGCTGACACTGGCAGAAGGGCTCTCCCCCGGAGAAGGTGATGCCGGCTAAAAGAGGATTTACCTGATAATCACGGCAGATCTCCTCGATGGAGATTTCCCTGCCTCCGTCAAAGGGATGGGTCTGGGGATTATGGCAGCCTTTACAATGATGGGGGCATCCCTGGGTGAATACCACATATCTCAAGCCGGGTCCGTCTACGATAGACTCCGGAATGAGATCGTGGATCCGCAGTTTAGAAGCCATGTTTTACGCGGTCTTTTTCTTCGGAACGTTTGGCATTGTTAAAACGGTCAACCGTACCTACCAGATATCCTGTGATTCGGCGGATACGGTCAAAACCAACACCTTCTCCGACCAGTTCACTTTTCTTTGTCTGTTTGATTGTCATAATATTTCCTCCTCTGTAAAGAATGGTTTATATATGTGATAAGCAGCTGCCCTATGGGAACTGCGTTGAATGATCCGATCTAAATCAGGCTACTGAACAAAGTTGGGAACATTGGGGAACTTCTTTCTCAGTTCTCTAAGCTTCTCCAGCGGTACGGATTCTCCTTCTCTCCGGCCGCAGCGGGGACAGACATCGCCGATGACGCCTGTGTAACCACAGATGGGATCCCGGTCTACCGGATGATTAATGGATCCGTATCCGATGCCTTGCTCCTTCATGTAGCGGATGATGGCTTCGAAGGCCGTAAGGTTCTTGCAGGTGTCGCCGTCCAGCTCCACATAGCTGATGTGACCAGCGTTGGTAAAAGCATGATAGGGAGCCTCCAGCTCGATCTTCCGGTAAGCCCGGATGGGGTAGTATACCGGAACATGGAAAGAGTTGGTGTAGTATTCCCGGTCGGTAACTCCCGGAATCTCGCCGTATTTTTTCCTGTCGATCCGGACGAAGCGACCGCTTAAGCCCTCAGCCGGTGTGGCCAGCAGGGTGAAGTTAAGGCCGGTTTCTTTAGATTCCCGATCCAGCTTGTCTCTCATGTGGGAGATGATCTCAAGTCCCAGCTTCTGGGCCTCCTCGCTCTCTCCGTGGTGCTTGCCGATGAGGGCCACCAAAGTCTCTGCCAGGCCGATGAAGCCGATGCTCAGGGTTCCATGCTTGAGAACCTCTCCTATGGTATCGTCTATGTCCAGGTTCTCCGAGTCAATCCAGATACCCTGGGCCATAAGGAAGGGATAATTCCTTACCTTCTTGGCTGACTGGATCTTGAAGCGGTGGAGAAGCTGACGGATGACAAGATCCATCATATCATCCAGCTTCTTGTAGAAAAGCTCGATATCCCCATGAGCCTCAATACCAAGCCGGGGCAGGTTGATGGAGGTGAAGCTGAGGTTGCCTCTTCCGAAGGTAACTTCACGGCTGGGATCGTAATTATTACCCAGCACTCTGGTACGGCATCCCATGTAGGCAACCTCTGTGTTGGGGTCGCCTTCCTTATAATAAGGAAGATTAAAGGGAGCGTCTATAAAGCTGAAATTGGGGAAGAGCCTCTTAGCTGAGGTTGCTATGGCCTGCTGGAAGAGGTCATAATTGGGCTCTCCCGGGTTGAAATTCACACCATCCTTGACCTTAAAAATCTGAACGGGGAAGATGGGGGTCTCCCCAGCACCAAGACCATCCATGGTTGCGTCCAGCAAAGTTCTTATAACCAGACGCCCTTCGGGAGATGTGTCCGTTCCATAATTAATAGAAGAAAAAGGAACCTGTGCTCCCGCTCTGGAGTGCATGGTATTCAGATTGTGGATCAGAGCCTGCATGGCCTGCCGGGTCTGGGTTGTCGTACTCTCGGCAGCCTGACGAACGCTAAACCGATGCATCTTCCGAATTGTATCCTCATCGAGACTATCGTGGAGGACATCCAGAAGAGCTTCCAAAAATTCATCTTCCTTTTCCAGACGGATGGGATCGGGTATCTCTGCCTGGATCACCTTCTTGAGAGCCTGAGCCTTGCCGGGCTCATAATCAAGTGCTGCCTCAGCAAAGGCTTCCAGGGCATGATAGTATTCTTTGTTGTAGGTTTTGATGACGCCGCCTGCCATGGCATAGTCGAAATTAGGCAGGCTCTGTCCGCCGTGCATCTCATTCTGATTGGCCTGAATGGCGATGCATGCCAGGGCTGAATAAGTCTGAATGGACTGGGGCTCCCGGACATATCCGTGGCCTGTGGAGAAACCGTCGGCAAAAAGCTTGATCAGGTCGATCTGGCAGCAGGTCTCTGTCAGCATATAAAAGTCCATATCATGGATATGAATGTCGCCGTTGGCATGGGCAGATGCAATATCCGCCGGCAGTACGTGGTTGACGATAAAGTACTTGGAACCTTCTGACCCGTACTTAAGCATGGTTCCCATGGCGGTATCTCCGTCTATATTGGCGTTCTCCCGCTTGATGTTCTCCGCCTCGGCAGAAGAATAGGTCAGCCGGTTGTAGATGTCCATCAGGTAAGCTTCAGAATCCCGGATCTTGGAGTGCTCGGCACGGTAAAGGATATAGGCCTTGGCTGTGGAAGCGAAGTCATAGCGGATCAGGGTTTCCTCCACACAGTCCTGAACCTGCTCCACGGTGGGAACATCCACACCGGATACCATATCACATACTTTCTGAGTCAGATAAGTGTAGTCGGCGGGGGTCATATTATCCTGAACGGCCTGGCTTGCCATGTGGATCGCATTCATAATCTTCATGGGATCAAAAGGTACCAGATCACCGTTTCTCTTTTGTATCAGTCTTTCCATGTCGGAATCCTTTCCTGTATCTTAAATCTCTGACGCAAAATACTCCTGGTTGGTTACTATTCACCACCGTCCCGTCCATCAGGCCGGAGACCATCCGTATTCTACACGTATGGCGCATCTTCAGGCAGATACGTCAGGAACACAGCGGCGCTTATAATTGGCATAACACAATATATAGAGCAAAAAGGATAAAGTATCCCCTACATGATGTGTCGCTTACATAACATAATATACCGAACATATGTTTTTGTCAATAGAAATGACGTGTAATTTTTAGCTGGATTTTTTATGATAATTGTCTGAGAATAAATGAAATTAGCCCTATTGTTCTGAAAAGTGGATAAGGGCACTTTAATCACCTGTTTATCCACAAAGGTCTAAGAAGCCCTGTGGTCAGGCAGTTGCAGATTTAGAAGGGCTATGAACAGGACAATAAAATTATCCACATTATCCACAATGCATTGTGGAAAATGTGGATAATTTTTCCTCATCAAAAATTTACTCTTGACTTAAAGGAGAGAAAAGCGCAAGAAAACCAGTTGACGAACTTTTTTCCTTATGCTATATTAAGTTGACGATGGACAGGTCTTTTTTTTATGCCTTTTTTTGGCGGAAGACCACAAAGTACTATATGGAGGTGAGAGCTAGTGCGTGTAAGAATTACATTGGCATGTACAGAGTGCAAGCGGCGTAACTACAATACGACCAAGGAAAAGAAGAATCATCCGGATCGTCTTGAGACCAGCAAGTATTGCAGATTCTGTAAGAAACACACGGTTCACAAAGAGACTAAGTAGGCAGTTTTGTCAGATGATAAACTGTCCTTTGCAGAGGAGTGATTAGATGAGCGGCAAGTCAGAGAAGAAAGGTATCAAACAGTGGTACCGCGGCCTCTCTGCTGAGTTTAAGAAGATCAGCTGGCCCGACAGAGACACTCTTAAGAGAGAGACCGTGACAGTTACTGTGGTATCGATTGTTCTGGGCGTAATCATCGCTACCCTGGATATGATACTTCAGTATGGGATTAACTTTCTGGTATAACAGAGAGGACAAGGTGGATTTATGTCAGATGTGAACTGGTATGTAGTCCATACCTACTCAGGCTATGAGAATAAGGTAAAAGTCAATATTGAAAAGACGATTGAGAACCGGAGGATGCAGGATCAGATCTTTGAAGTCCGTGTTCCACTGCAGGATGTGGTGGAAATGAAGAATGGTGTTCAGAAGACAGTATCCAAGAAGATGTTTCCCGGCTATGTCCTTGTTAACATGGTGATGAACGATGACACATGGTTTGTGGTTCGTAATACCAGAGGAGTGACCGGCTTTGTCGGTCCGGGATCCGAACCGATTCCCCTGTCTGAAGCGGAAGTCCGCAATCTGGGCATTGGGGAACCTGTGGAAGAGGTTGTCAGCATCGATGTTGAACCCGGCGATCTGATTCGGGTTATTTCCGGAGCCTGGGAAGGAAAAGAGAGCGTGGTCCGCGAGGTGAATATGAACCGGAAGACGGTTACCATCGTTGTGGAGATGTTCGGAAGAGAAACATCCGTCGAGATTGGTTTTGCGGATGTTAAGAAAGTGTAGGTCTGTCACCGGGACGGCCTGCGTGGGAGGGATATTCCCGCAATTACCACATTAGGAGGTCAATATTATGGCAAAGAAAGTTACAGGATTTATCAAGTTACAGATTCCGGCAGGAAAGGCAACACCAGCTCCGCCTGTTGGACCGGCATTAGGACAGCACGGCGTGAATATCGTCCAGTTTACCAAGGAGTTTAATGCAAGGACAGCCCCCATGGGCGACACAATTATCCCTGTAGTAATCACCGTATACCAGGACAGAACATTCAGCTTTATTACCAAGACACCGCCGGCAGCAGTATTGCTGAAGAAGGCAGCTGGTATCCAGTCCGGATCCGGCGAGCCCAACAAGGTTAAGGTTGCTACGGTAACCAAGGATCAGATCAAAGAGATCGCCGAGACAAAGATGCCTGACCTGAATGCAGCCAGCATCGAGGCAGCTATGAGCATGATCGCCGGAACAGC
>CAMOVS010000061.1 GCA_946627575.1 uncultured Lachnospiraceae bacterium | reverse complement strand
AGATCGCCGGCAAAAGCATTGGTGTACATGAGCATGCCCAGCATCTTATTGGTCCGGAACCAGCCCGGATCAGCCTGTCTGACCTTATCCCACTTTTTTAACTCGGGTTTTCTCTCCTTATATGCCCGGTAAAGCATATCCAAAAAGTGGCGGAAAGCCTTCTCATCATTATCGTAAAGCTCATGGTAGAGCCATTTCATCTCATCGTAGTGCTTGTCCAGCCGGTCTCTGAACTCTGCATCCCATCTCTTAGCTTTGGCCATGGTCTCCCCCTCAACCGATGTAGTCATAGACTTCCTTTTCCTCAGGCATGACGCAGAGAGCTCCCTTTCTGGTTGTCACGATAGAAGCTGCCGCATTGGCAAAGGTAAGCATCTCGGTCAGTCGGCCTTCATCCAGGTTATCCAGTCCGTATTTTAATATAAAATGAAGAGAGCTTCCCCCGAAGCAGTCCCCTGCCCCGGTGGTCTCGATCGTCGCCGGATTGCGGAAGCTGTCTGCATATACTTTAATATAGTCCTCGGGACTTGCCGCGCCGTTTCTCTTCTCGGCCGGCAGATAGTATGCCTTGCTGCCGTCCGGGCCGTAGGTGGCCAGAATCAGGGGAATCTGATAGGTCCGGATCAGGTCATGGACCCCCTCTTCCAGGTCGCTCCTGCCTGTCATAAACTCGATCTCGTTGTCAGAGATTTTGAGGATGTCACAGTTCTCAAAACCATAAGCAATCTTAGCTTTGGCCCGGTCTTCACTGTCCCATAACGGAGGTCTCAGGTTGGGGTCAAAGGACAGAAGACATCCCGCTTCCTTAGCGATCTCTATCGCCTTAACCGTAGCCTGCTCCACCCCGTCATGAGTCATGGAGAGGGTCCCGTAGTGGAAGATCCTGGCATCCCGGATCAGCCGGGCATGGTTCATCACATCATCTTCCGTCAGTGCCATATCCGCACCGGGCTTACGGTAGAAGGAGAACTCCCGGTCACCGCCGGGCAGGGTATGAACAAAAGCCAGGGTCGTATTGACCTCCTGGTCTCTGACCAGGCCTGACAGATCGATCCCTGTACTTCCGGCCCGCTCTGCAAGCATATCGCCGAACATGTCCTGACCCACCTTACCTATAAATGCCGTCTGATGGCCGGCTTTCTGGAGCATAGCAAGCAAATTGCAGGGAGCTCCGCCGGGATTGGCCTCGAAAAGCGGATTCCCCTGGCCGCTGATCCCATTCTCCGTAAAATCTATCAATAACTCTCCGAGGGCTGTCACATCATAAGGCCTCATAGTGTCTCTCCTTTCCCAAACATATAGACCGGCATCCTGCAGTGCACGTTTTTGTTCAAAATGACCGCGGCAATAATTCTTCATTCCAGTATCATCAGAGTATCATTTATGGTTTTTTGTGTCAATCGTTAAACACGCTAATTAATCAAATAATTTTTGTATATATTATCTAATTTTTATAAATAATATTGTGTATATTGCAAAAATTCTATTAATGATACCATTAATGGTATGTCAATCGATTATCATATTCAGTTAATCACTTTTAAAAAAAACAAAAAAAATAAAGCGTTCATTTTCCGTCTTATGACAAAAAATGAACGCTGTGTCTCATGGCACTATCAGGAGCTGCTTTCCCTGGCAATCAGTTTTACAGGAAAGACGGTATTCTTAGGCACCGGCTCTTTCCGATTCAAGAGACCGGCCAGCCGAATGGCCTCCCCGGCCATTTCCCGCAGAGGCTGGCGGATGGTGGTTAAGGATGGTGTGACGTAGGATGAAAAATGGACGTCGTCAAATCCGACGACCTTGAGATCCTCCGGAATCCGGATTCCGGCTGTCCAGCAGGCGTGCATAAGCCGGACAGCCAGCAGATCGTCGCTGAGGAAGACCCCATCGCTCTCCTTGATCCTGTCCATGCTATTCTTGAAGAAGTCTTCCGGATTCTCCAGCTGGTACTCAAGCAGCGGAGCGTGAATGATCTCCGGCTTAATCCCATGCTGAAGGCAGGCAGTCTCAAATCCTTCTCCCCTTTGGTCTGCCGGCATATTGATATCAGCCAGGCCCCTTATATGGAGGAGCCTGCGGCACCCTTTCTCGATGAGATGTTCCGCTGCCAGCACACCTCCCTCAAAATTATTGCATTCAATGGAGGCATCCCCGCCTTCCATCTTCCTTTCAATAGTCACCACCGGGATATTAATATCACCGCTTCTCTCCAGATCCAGGTTGCCGTTGCAAAGAATGATTCCCTGCACCCGGTTGCGCCTGCACAGTTCCATATATTCATGCTCCCGGTCCCGAATTCCTTTGGAATTGAGGAGGAGAAGGCGGTTGCCCTGCTCGTAGGCTGCCTCCTCCAGGCAGCTGATGAGCTTGGCAAAATAAGGGTGTTCAATCCGGGGGACGATGACCCCGATCATATTGCTATGCTTTTTCTGAAGAGACCGGGCCATCTCATTGGGCTGGTAATCCAGCTTATCCATGGCTTCCCGAACCTTCACTCTTGCGCTTTCACTAATATAACCCCTGTTATTCAGGACCCGGGAAACAGTTCCCACAGCCAGCCCGGCTTCCCTTGCTACATCTTTAATCGTTGCCATATTGGTTCTTGATCCTCTGTAGTCTGCTGCCCATCCGGCAGGAATCGGATGGGCGATCTATAATGTTTATACTCTATCCGGATATCCCATGCTGATGATAGCTGACATTCCCCATACTCCTGCTAATATGGTCCGATACCCAATAGAATGTTAATAAGCTCCCCTATAGAGGAAGGAGTCACATCTCATCTGAGGTCTCATGTTAGCGGTAAAATACCCTGCTGCTGTCGGAATACTTGGGACTGCAGGTCATGTTGATCAGCAGGCGGCGGAAGATATCCTGGTCTACCGGTGACAGCATTACCGAGCAATGGGCATCACAGTTTTGCAGCTGGGGAAGGGCGTCCAGAGCCTTTCTGGCATTCTCATCCTCCGCGGCGCTGACCGATAAGGCTACCAGAACCTCATCGGTATGCAGTCTGGGATTGCGGTTGCCCAGATAGCGGGTTTTGAGTTCCTGAACCGGCCTGATGACATCAGCCGCCAGCAGGTATACTTCATCTTCGATACCGGCCAGGGCCTTGAGGGCGTTAAGCATCATGGCGCTGGCTGCTCCCAGAAGATCCTTGTTCCTCCCGGTAATGATCCTTCCGTCCGGCAGTTCGATAGCCGCGGCCGGTTCCCCGGTTTCCTCTTCCCGGGCAGCTGCTGCTCTGGCAACTTCCCGATCGGTCTCCTTGAGATTGGCCTGCTTCATCAGCACTCTCAGCTTGCTGATCTCCTCGGTCTTCTCCGCCCCCTTCTTCTGTTCGCAGAGAGCTTTAAAATACCTCCGGACGATCTCCTGTCTGGAGGCCTCCCGGACCACCTCATCATCTATGATACAGTTTCCTGCCATATTTACTCCCATATCGGTAGGAGACTGGTAGGGGCAGGCACCGTAGATCTCGTCAAATATGGCCTTAAGAACCGGGAAGATCTCCACATCCCGATTATAATTTACCGTAACCTCCCCATAGGCATCCATGTGGAAGGGATCAATCATATTAATATCATTCAGATCCGCCGTTGCCGCCTCATAGGCCAGATTGACCGGATGTTTGAGAGGGATGTTCCAGATGGGGAAGGTCTCAAACTTAGCATAGCCGGCCTTGATCCCCCGTATATTCTCATGATAAAGCTGGGACAGGCATACCGCCATCTTCCCGCTTCCCGGACCGGGTGCCGTCACGACGATCAGAGACCGGCTGGTCTCAATGTAATCATTCTTCCCGTAGCCGTCCTCACTCACGATCAAGGGAACATTGGAAGGATATCCTTCGATGGGATAATGGCGGTAGACCTTGACCCCCATCTGTTCCAGGCGGTTGATAAAGAGGTCTACCGACTTCTGACCGTCGTAGCGGGTAATGGCCACACTGCCCACGTAAAGGCCTACACTCCGGAACATATCAATAAGTCTGAGGACTTCCATATCGTAGGTGATGCCGATGTCGCCCCGCCGCTTATTCTCATCAATGGCCCCGGCTCCCACGGCAATCACGATCTCAGCCTGATCCTTCAGCTTAAGAAGCATCTTTAATTTACTGTCCGGGAGAAAACCGGGAAGAACCCTGGAAGCATGGAAGTCATCAAAAAGCTTGCCCCCGAATTCCATGTAGAGCTTGCCTCCGAACTGCTCCATGCGGCTCCTTATATGCTCGGACTGCATCGATAAATACTTTTCGTTATCAAAACCTGTTTTTCTCATAGTATGCTCCAATCCGCTGTGATCAATATCTATCCATCTTCCTTCGTTTTCTTGGTCAGAGGATCCGTGATCTTCCTGCTGCCGGCAGACCGGTATGTGAAGTTCCGCTATCCTCTTTACAATGTTTAAGCATACCAAAAAAAAGAAAACTCCGCAACCATATCAGCTGCGGAGCATGAAAATAACTTTTGAATATACGGGAAAAACTATTGCGCGGAGCGAAGTGATTACTGTATATTGGATAGTGATTTTGCCTTAACAACATATTATTGGAGATTCATACTATGAAAGATAGTAAAAAACGCAAGAAAGATACCAACATGACTCAGGGAAAGCCTCTGAAGATGATCCTGCAGTTCATGTTTCCCATATTTTTGGGCAATATATTCCAGCAGTTTTATAACATGGTGGATACCATCATCGTAGGCAAGTTCGTGGGGGCCAAGGCCCTGGCCGGCGTCGGTTCCACAGGAACTATCATGTTTCTGGTTATAGGCTTTGCCATAGGGATTTCCACCGGTTTTTCCGTCCTGACCAGTCAGAAGTACGGAGCCGGTGATGAGGAAGGAACCAGGAGAAGTGTGGCCAACGGCATCATCCTCTCCGCCATTTTCTCCTTGATCATCACGATCCTGAGCACGGTTTTCATGCATGACCTTCTGCATCTGATGAATACTCCCGCTGATATCTATGATGATGCTTACGCTTACATTATCACAATCTGCTGGGGCGTGACAGCTACGATCTTCTACAACCTCTTTTCCGCCTACCTGAGGGCCATCGGCAACAGCCGGACCCCCCTCTATTTTCTGATCTTTTCATCCCTGCTCAACATCGTTCTGGATCTGACTTTCATTATCGTCCTGGGCAGGGGAACGAGAGGCGCTGCGGAGGCTACCATTCTCTCCCAGGCCATCTCGGCAGTTCTCTGCCTGATCTACATCATGAAATACGTGCCTACCCTCCGGCCTCACCGCAAGCATTGGCGGCTTAACATGGAAGATACCAAGGGACAGCTGGGCATCGGTCTTCCCATGGCGGCCCAATACGGCATCACCGCTTCCGGCACCATCATCATGCAGTCCGCCATCAACACCTTCGGGTCCACAGCCGTGGCAGCTTTCACGGCGGCCAGCAAGAGCCAGAACATTCTGACCCAGGGACTTCTGTCCATCGGGCAGACCATGGCCTCCTACTCAGGACAGAATTACGGTTACGGGGCCATCGACCGAGTTGAGCAGGGCACCCGGGATGCCATGAAGTTCGTCGTGGTCTACAGCGTAATAGCAGCCGGAATCGCCATAATCGGATTCCGGCCGCTGATTCAGCTATTCTTCAATGCGGATGTTGATCTTGCCTCCATCTATCCCTGGGCAAGAATCTATGTTTACGAATGCATCACCTGCTATATCCCTCTTGGCATGATCTTCGTCTATCGTAATACCATGCAGGGCTGCGGCTACAGTCTTCAGGCAATGACTCTGGGCATCGTAGAGCTTATTGCAAGAACCATAGCAGCTATACTTGCTATTGTCCTCCACTTCTATCCTCTGGCTTCCGGAGCCGACCCCTTTGCCTGGCTGACAGGAGGCCTCTTTGCCTGGTTTATGTACCGGTATGTCCTGAAAAAGATTAATCTAAAATATTAGCTTTTATCGGCTCCTTCTATGGCTCTTTTACGGCTCTTCTCCCAGACAAAACAGGGGGGCAGCTGATTCTATACGATAGCCGACAAACTGGCCTGGATCCCGGCGGCAACCTCGGGCTTATTCATAGAATAGACGTGGATGTTGCGGATGCCGTGGGCGTAAAGGTCGATAATCTGTTCCGTGGCATAGATTACACCGGCCTGCTTCATGGCATCGGGATTTTCTCCAAAGCGGTCAACCATGGCAAGGAATCTTTCCGGCACGATCGTTCCGGACATCTCCACAGTCCGCTTTACCTGGCTGGCATTGGTTATAGGCATGATACCGGCTATAATGGGGACCCGGATACCGATCTCCCTGGCACGATAGAGAAAATGATAGAAAATGGTATTATCATAAAATAACTGAGTGGTCAGAAAATCCACCCCTGCATCAACCTTTTCCTTCAGATACTGAAGGTCTTCGTCCCGGTTGTGAGCTTCAACATGCCCTTCCGGATAGCAGGCCGCTCCGATACAGATCTCCGGAGCAATCTCCCGTATATCCCGGATCAGCTGGATGGCATGGGTATAATCATGGCAGGGAGCCCCGCCCGCCGGGATATCTCCCCGCAGAGCCATGATATTCTCAAGACCCTTTTCTTCATAGACGTGTATCATCCTTTTCACATGGTCCTGATCGGATGATACGCAGGTCAGATGAGGCAGAACGGTGGTCCCGTACTCCTCCTGAAGCCTGGCTGCTATATCCACAGTGAATTGGCTTGTCCCTCCTCCGGCTCCATAGGTCACACTCATAAAGTCCGGCTGCAGAGCCGCAATCTTCTCGGTGGCCTCCAGAACCGTCTCCATCCGGTCGGAGGTCTTAGGCGGGAACACCTCAAAAGAGAGTGTTCTTTCTTTCTCCTTTAACAAGGTGGATAGTTTCATTTCTTATACGCTCCCTTCATGTACAGAACTCACAAGTCTACCAATGCTGCTTCTCAATACTCTTAAAAAAACCCGACCAGCAAGCTTCGATAGCTAGCCTTCTATGTTTTCCTTTGTTATTTATATAAATACTACTGTATAAATACTGTCATTTTCTTTGTCTGACTTAT
>CAMOVS010000060.1 GCA_946627575.1 uncultured Lachnospiraceae bacterium | reverse complement strand
CGGAACCATTATTCATCATTTGAAACCTCCCTAATACATTTTCATGCAAAGCTTTTGCAAACTGCTTGTTAGTTAAAAGTATAAGGAGACCCGGTAAATAATGCTTTTACCTTCCGTTTTCATTTTGGGTGAATTCAAAAACTCTTTCGATCTCATTTTGACTCATCAAATGCACTTCCGGAGTCTTCTTAGCAGTTTTGAACTCTTTATTTATAATTTTTCTATGCATATCAGCCCGGTAAAGAACTCAATAAAACAAAAGTCCGCGCTTGATTTTTACAAAAAAAGAAGATGTAAAATCAACCTGTTAAAGCTGGTTTTACATCTCCTGACTATTTGAAGCATTTGCCGTCAGAGCCCGTCGGGCATCAGACCTCGATTGTAAGGTAAGTATATATCGTTTAGTAATTCGGTGGCTTGCAGTCACTTTCCCCTACTGCATCTGCCCGATCACATTGTTAATATGTTCAAGCAGAACTCTATTCTCCGGTTTGACTGCCGCTCCATAGTGCTGACCGGCAAAACGGTCCGGCAGGATCCTGGTACTGCTGTCCACATAACCCTTCAGAATGCTGACATCCACGCTCATGGCATCCACTTCCTTTTTCTTCAGGGCATCATACATAGCTTTATATGAACTATACTCATTAAAGCGGGGGGACACCTCTAAAGTGTTCATGGTATCGATATAGTTCAGCATATCCTTGCGGGTGGTTGAATTCTTTGCCACGGCGATAAACTTGCCGTCCAGATCAGCCAGAGACCGAATATCCGATGTGCCCAGAGAATTGATATTTTCCCCGGAATAACGAACCATCAGCCCTATGTAATCCGTGTAGTAGCTGTCGGATATGGCAAACCTTTTCTTTCGCTCTTCGGTTATGGTGTAGGTAGCTATCATCACATCGATCTCACCCTGGTCCAGCTTCTCCTCACGGTCTGCAACCGTCACGCCCAGAAAATGGACGCGGTCTGCTTCTCTTGCCTCTTCGATGGATACCTGGAAGATATCCGCTGCGAGTTTCCATGCCAGCTCCACCTCAAGGCCGGACCAGCTGTCGGTCTTCTTATCATAATAACCCATATCCGGTACGTCCATCTTACAGCCGACGATCAGATATCCTCTCTCCCGGATCTGGTCGACATAAGCCTCATTCTGCTCCACAGCTGCGGATGAATCCTCCGCTTTCTCAGCCTGCTTCTGACATCCTGCCAGAAGCAGTACAAACATACTGCCTGTTAGAATAAGAGCCGTCACAGCCCGGAAGAACCGTTTGGGCCTTCTGTTTCTATCAGTCATTTCCAAAGGATCACCTCCTGAGTTGAATTCGTTCTCCCTCTCCCTATAAGAGGGGTCATCCTCTTCCTGAGCATCACGCCTCATCCATGTCCATCCCTGCATTCATATCATTGAATACGTCCACATCAAGCTCCTTATTCTGGAAGGCTACGATGGAAGTACAGACTGCGTCTCCGGTGATATTGACTGCCGTACGGAGCATGTCAAGGATACGGTCAATACCCATGATCAGGGCGATGGCCTCCACGGGGATGCCTACAGAATCGAATACCATGGACAAAGTAACAAGACCAACTGAAGGAATACCTGCAGTACCGATGGAAGCCAGAGTAGCTGTCGCAATAACAGTGAGATATCCTTTAATACCCAGAGTCATTCCATAAGCCTGGGCAGCGAAAACTACGGCAACACCCTGCATAATGGAAGTTCCGTCCATGTTGATGGTTGCTCCCAGAGGGATAGTGAAGGAAGCGATCTTCCTGGACACACCTACCTTCTCGTCCAAAGTATCAATATTCAAAGGAATGGTGGCATTGGATGTAGAGGTAGAAAAAGCAAAAGCCATAACCGGGAAAAACTTCTTCAGGAACTTAAGCGGGTTCAGCCTTGTAAATATAAAGAAAAGAAGCATGTAGACGACAAAACACTGGATGCCCAGACCGGTCACAACTCCTACCATGTATTTGAGCAGGGGCAGCATAGCGTTGAAGCCCAGGTTAGAAAATGTCCTGGCGATCATGCAGAATACGCCAAAAGGAGCAAGATGCATGATCATGGTCGTCATCTCCATCATCAGGTCATTGGTCTGATTGAAGAGATTATAAATCAGGTTAGCCTGCTCGCCCATCTTCGCCAGCAGAACACCTACCAAAAGGGCAAAGAGGATAATCTGAAGCATAGTACCGTTAGCCAATGATCCTATGGGATTCTCCGGAATAATATTTAATATGGTATCTGCCATGCTGGTACTCTCTGCCACTGCTACCTCACTCTTCTCTATGGAAGACATATCCAGTCCCACGCCGGGCCTGATAAATGTGGCTACCGTAATAGCTACCGTTACGGCAAAAGCTGTGGTAAAGAGATAGAAAATGATGGTCCTTCCGCCTACCTTACCCAAAGACTTGGTATCCCCGATGGCAGCTGCGCCGCAGACAAGGGAACAAAAAACCAGTGGAACGACAAGCATCTTCATGCAGCGGATAAAACCGTTGCCCAGAACGTAAAAGATTCCGTCTACAAAGACAGTATCCCTGATAAACCCATGTGGAATAGCCAGGTTGAAAATAACTCCGACAATCAATCCGGCAATCAAACCTATAAAGATTCTTGTCGTCAGGCTGAATTTTTTCTTATTCTCAGCAACTTGTTCTGCCATTTATTTCCCACCTTTCTCTCTCTCGACGTATTCCTTCATGGCATCCTGCCAATCAGGCATCTCGCAGATCCCGGTCATCTTCAGCATCAGATTTTCCAGCAGGGTAGAAGTTACTGCACCGCCTTCCTTCTCAAAAGAAGCCTTGCAAAGATCAGGATCGTAACCATTGAGTTCAAGAATCTTACGTGCATATTCCCGTTTGGTGCAGGCCCCCTCGCAGGAAACATGGAAAAGTCCGTACTCATCAGCTTTCAGAACATCCCGGATAAAACGGGCAATCTCGACGGTGCTGGTAGGTGTGCTGATCACATCGATCGGGCACTCAAAGGACTGGCCGTTCTTTCCATATTCCAGGACTTTCTGATAGAAGTCCTGGTACTCCGGTAAAAGTGCCTTCCTGCTGCCGTAAACCCATGAACTTCTTATAATCAGGTGCTTGGGGTTCATCTCCTTGACAAAGATCTCCCCGGCGTATTTAGTCTGACCGTATACTGTATCAGGCGTAGGAAGATCAAACTCGTTCTTGGACCTCTTGTGGATCCCGCTGAAAACATCATCACTTGACATATGGATGATCGTCGCATTCTTTCTTCGGCTGGCAATAGCCAGATTGCGGGCGCCCAGGGCATTAACCCTGTAGGCTTCAATCCGGTTCTTCTCGCAGTATTCTCTATCTGAGATACTGGCACAATTAATGACAATATCCACTTCATAGATATCAGCAGCCCGGTTAACCTCCTGCAGGTTGGTAATATCCACGTCCCGGTCGGTAGTCACCAGTTTATAATTATACTTTTTCTTAAACAGCCGCATAAGTTCAGACCCCAGTCTTCCCTCACATCCGGTTATCCATAAGCATTCACGTCTCATCAAGCATTCCCCCTATTCATTCTACTAGTAACTGCATGATCACAATTCCCGCGCCTCTAAAAAAGCAGGAATAATAAAATTTTAGAATCCTATGTAATAATTATATCATTATGAAATTCTCCTTGTAAATATATAGTTTAGGGCAATCCATTTTGCGTCCATTTTGTCATCCGCACAGCAATCCGTATTGAAGCGGACAAGGTCTGCCTGTGATGGTTAGAGCATATAACAAAGACAAAACAGTCATTTTATGATATATTAAATGTGATAATCATTATTTTCGATATGATGGCATCTGCATAATTATTATTTATCCTACTAAAGAATTCAGGAAAATATCAGGAAAGGAAACACTATGGTTAAAATACTATCAGACAGCACCTGTGATCTATCGCCCGACCTGATCCGTGACTATAATATAACCATCATTCCCCTCCATATTGTCCTGGATGAGGAGGAATACGAAGATGGAATCAATATTACTCCGGATAAGATCTATGAATGGTCCGATGCACACCAGAAGACACCCAGAACCTCCGCCCCTTCACTTGACAGGGTTATAGGAATCATGGAACCTCTCCTGAAACAAGAACATGACCTGGTCTGTTTTTCCATCTCGGGGTCCATGTCAAGTTCCTGCAATGTAATGCAGATGGCCGCTGCCGAATTGGGTATGGAAGACCGGGTTAGAATCATCGATTCCCGCAACCTGTCTACAGGCATCGGTCTCCTTGTTATAGAAGCAGCTCTTATGGCCCGTGACCATTACAGTGCTGATGAAATTGCTGTCAGGATCCGGGAGATGATTCCCCAGGTCCGGTCCAGCTTTGTGGTGGATACCATGACTTATCTGAGAAGAGGCGGCCGCTGCAGTGCCGTAGCCGCCCTGGCCGGATCCGCCCTCAAGATCCATCCCGAGATTATAGTAGAAGGCGGCTCCATGAAGGTAGGCAAAAAGTACAGGGGCAGTCTTGATAAGGTTATAGTTAGATATGTAAGAGATCTGGAAGGGGATCTAATGCAGGGAAAGAAAGACCGGGTTTTCATCACCCACTCCGGCTGCAGGCAGGAAACAATCCGAAAAGTGCGGGACTACCTCTCCTCCCTGGATCACTTTCAGGAGATCCTGGAAACCAGGGCAGGAGGCGTCATATCCAGCCACTGCGGTCCCGGCACTCTGGGAGTCCTCTTTATCCATGAAGGATAATCAGTGAAAGTTCTCAATTTAGTCTGACAAAGGGGGCTGGCGCAGTTACGATCGTTCATTCTGTGATGAATGATAAACGTTACTGCGACAGCCCCCGATTTTATAGTCACGCTACTATTATTCACAGCCTATCTTAACCCGACTGTGGACATGTCATATATATTTATTTCCACTTGCTAAATCCGATGGACTTCATGGTAACGCCGATCTTCTTTGCCTTCATAAGCTTGTCAAGGGCAGTAAAGGCCTTGGCATAGTCCTTTCCGATGCCGACCGCTTTGGATCCGGGATTGGAAACCTTCGTCTCTCCGCCTTCGGAGTCAACATCGTAGTAAGCGGAGACTGTCACACCCGCTCCCTTACCATCAAAGGCCGTGCTGATCTTGCCCCAGGTGTAATACCCACTGTCATCGGATCCACTCCTTGAAGACAGGTCATATCGACCGGACTTCTTCTTCACCAGATCAATGTTTATACCATAAGAATAAGACGATCCGGCCGTCGTGTCAGGATTAATCGTATAGAAAAAGCTCATTGCGGTTCTGTCCTTGTAAGCCTCAATCCTGGCCTTGTACTCTGTGCTCTCATCGTCAGACTCTACTCTTTCAATGGCATAATAAGTTTTTCCGTCTCCGTCCTTATACTTCGTTCCATGCTTAACTACATAGTCCCGGAGCTTTCTTGCAGTGTGGGCGGACTTCTTTTCCACGATGATCTTCCATTTCAGTTTTTTGCCCTTCACTTTGGCAGTAATGGTAACCTTGCCGGTCTTTTTCGCCTTAACCTTGCCCTTCTTGCTGACGGTCGCCACCTTCTTATTAGAACTCTTCCAGGTGACCTTCTTCTTCGTCCCCTTCACCTTAAGCTTAACCGTCATCTTCGGAGCCAGATACACTGTCTTTTTGTTCAGTTTAATGGCTTTGGCTTCGGCAGATTTCCCCGCAAACAACATAACCAAAACTGCTGTCATAAGAAATGTCAAAGTAAATAAACAGATTCTCCCTTTTTTGTTCATTTAACATCCCTCCCTTTTTCAGCGAAGCTTGCCGCTTTGTTCCAGTTTACGTATCAGTCTGATTTCATGGTGTCTTTTCAGGATCAGCCTGCCGAAAACGACACGGCTTCCCTGTAATAAAAGTATACATTATTATGAACTATGTATCAAATAAAAAATACTATCTACAAGAAACAAACTCAGCTATCAGGAACGGTTCCCAACCTGTCATCTGCTTTCCACGCGAACCCTTTTCTTATGGATATCTTCTTTATAAAAATCTTTGACAGAACATCCTGCCCTTCCGGAGGAGGCACAGGCGCAGGCACAGGCACAGGAGGAAGCACAGGCACAGGCGCAGGAGGAATGATGTGAAGACCTGCCGGATGATCCGCCTGACCGAGAAGACCAGGATGACCTTGACCTGCTGACCGGTATGTTAACTACATTGACACGGATATAGGTATGACCAGAATCCCCATAGCGGTAGGTGCCCTTTTTGTTGTACTTATCAGGATCTTTTATCTCTTCTTCTTTAAGAACCACCTCACTCTTGATCATACTTCGTCCGCAGTACTGGCAGCTGTCCTTGCCTTCCTCCCGGGCGGCACCGCAGCTTGGGCAATTCTCAAAATATTCAATCTTGGTCCGGGTGATCTTCTTTTTGGTCTCCGGCTTTGACCCGAATCCTATGCCTTCCATAATCCACCGCGAGAATTTGTATATAAAGATAAAGGGCGAAATCATGATAAGAAGAGAGACAATCCCGCCGACAAGAACTCCTATTGTACCAAATAGACCCAGGTCCTCGTCTTCGTCCGAATCATAGCTTCGGCTTCCATCATCTCCTTCTCCCTGCTGGCGGCTGCTGATGAATCCGAAGCTATCATTAAGATAAGTGACGGACATGGTGAACTTGTCTCCCTCAGCCAGAGAGGTCTGGAAGACCAGGTAGCCCCCTTCCTGCTGGCAGTCCGGCTGCCAGCTCTGGGCCTGGTCTTCATTCCAGCGGATGGTCAGCTGCCTGACCTCCATCGTGTCAAACCAGGCCGGGGTAAAGGTATATACCGTCTCCCCCTCCGTCCATTTGTCGATCTGGTACATATGATCCTGGGTCATGGAGAAATCCAGACTTACCGTCTCCCCCTCCCCGTAGGACCGGTCCAGATAGATGGCCAGTTTATTTCCATTATCTTCGATATGATCGATGGTTCCGCTTAAGGGAGTGATGTCTTCATGGTGGCGGTTAGGCACACCCAGGTCGATCCATTCCAGCTTGCCGATGGAATCGTCCAGCACCTTC
>CAMOVS010000059.1 GCA_946627575.1 uncultured Lachnospiraceae bacterium | reverse complement strand
TGGAGAAACAGGGCAAGTGCAAGGCTGTAGTCACCCAGAACATCGACGGCCTCCACCAGAAGGCCGGAAGCAAGAATGTCCTGGAGCTTCATGGCAGCGTTCTCCGCAATTATTGCACAAAGTGCCATAAGTTCTTTGACGCTCATTACATCAAAGACAGCCAAGGCATCCCTTACTGCGATGAATGCGGCGGGTTGATTAAGCCGGACGTTGTCCTCTATGAAGAAGGACTGGATAACGACACGGTAACCCGGGCGGTTCAGGCCATCCGGAATGCGGATGTTCTGATTATCGGAGGAACCTCCCTGGTCGTCTACCCCGCAGCAGGCATGATTGATTATTTCCGGGGAAGCCACCTGATCCTGATCAACCGGTCTTCAACGCCCAGAGACAGTCAGGCTGATCTGATTATAAATGATAGTATAGGAGAAGTCCTCTCACAGATCTGATACATAAAAAAAGGATAGATAAAAAGGGACGGTTCTCCTTGGTGAATAATTGAGAATCGTCCCTGATTGATCGACCCAGGCTGCCGTGGCCCGATCTTCTATCCTTCCAGCAAAGAGATCAATTGATCTACGTCTTCATCCTTTGTGGCCCAGCTGGCAGCCAGACGGACAACCGTGTGAATCTCGTCGTCTACGATTCGGTTTTCCCAGAAGGACATTTCTACCAGATCCGATAAACGTTCATATTGATTCTGGTTAAGATCAATAAAAATCTGATTGGTAGGAGAGTTGACACAGAGATTGTAACCGTTGTGGATCAAGGCCTGTCGTATCCGGGCAGCTGCCCGGATCGCAGTTTCTCCTGCTTCTTTATAAAGACCGTCTTTAAACAATGTCTCAAACTGGAGCCCTGTGATGCGCCCTTTGGCCAGCAGGGCTCCATGCTGTTTCATCATAGAGAAGAAACCGGGAACGATGCCGGGTCTGGGAAAGACCAAGGCTTCCCCAAAGAGAGCTCCGCACTTTGTGCCTCCGATGTAAAAGGCGTCACAGCATCTTGCCAGGTCTTCCAGGTCAGCAGTGTTTTCAGGACAGGCCAGAGCGTAGGCCAGCCTGGCCCCATCCAGATAAAGGTGGACATGGCGGTCATGACAGACTTTACTGATGGCTTCCAATTCATCCAGGGAATAAAGGGTTCCGTACTCCGTAGGCTGGGAGATGTAGACCATGCCGGGCATAACCATATGGTCCCGGTTCAGATCATTGTGAAAATCATCGATATATTCCTGTATCTGCGAGGCCCTGATTTTACCTTCTTCAGCCGGCAAGGGCAGAACCTTGTGGCCGCCGTATTCGATGGCGCCCGCTTCGTGGGTGCTGATGTGGCCTGTATGGGGGGCGATCACCCCCTGCCAGGGTCTTAACATCGTATCTATGACGACGGCGTTAACCTGGGTTCCGCCCACCAGGAACCAGATCTCGGCATCCGGAGCCCCGCAGGCTTTCCGGATCAGAGATCTTGCTGAATCGGAATAAGGATCCAGGCCGTAGCCAGGCGTTTGATCCAGATTGGTTTCCATCAATCTTTCAAGTATTTTCGGGTGACAGCCTTCCATATAGTCGGAAGAAAAAGATAGTTTGTTTTGTGACATGATGCAGCTGCTCCTTTTAATAAATGGGGGATAACAAAAGCGAGAACCGGCCCTGCTTAGTTCACCCTTCTTTTTCCGGACAGTATTTCTCTGTAATCCTCCAGGTTCCTGCGGAGGAGGTCGGGGATTTTGAGTTCATAAGGGCATTTGGTCATACAGATCCCGCATTCCACGCAGTCCTCAATCTTGGCCATCTGCTCCTGCCAATAGTCATTTAGCCAGAAATGACTTGGGGCCCTGCGAAGCATCAGGGACATGCGGTTGCACTGGTTGATGATGATATCCACGGTGCAGGGCATGCAGTAGCCGCAGCCCCGGCAGAAATCGCCCTGAAGTTCCTGCTTTTCCTTGTCGATGAAAGCCCGGATGGAATCGTCCATGGCCGGCGTCTGTTTCATGTAGGAGAGCCACTCGTCCAGTTCTTCTTCCTTTTGCACACCCCAGATGGGAACCGTTCCGTCAAATTGATCGACAAAGGCCATAGCTGCTTTGGAATTGGTGATGAGGCCACCGGCCATTCCCTTCATACAGATGACGCCAATGTTACGCTCTTGGCAGATCCGGATCAGTTCGATCTCCTGGTCGTCCGCCAGATAGCTGATCGGGTATTGGATTGTTTCGTAGAGACCGGATTCTGCCAGTTCCCTGGCTATCCCGATCTTGTGGACACTGACGCTGATATGGCGGATCTTTCCTGCTTCCTTTGCTTCCAGCATGCATTCGTACATACCCGAGCCGTCACCGGGTTTCCAACACTGGTCGACACAGTGAAATTGATAGATATCGATATAATCAGTTTTCAACTTCTTAAGAGAAGTCTCCAGATCTTTCCGGAAGTCCTCCGGAGTCTTAGCCTGGGTTTTGGAAGCAATATAGATCTCTTTCCTGTCAACCCAGCCGTCACCGAAGGCAGCACCTATCTTTTCTTCACTGTCGCTGTAGGCCCTTGCGGTGTCAAAAAAACGCATGCCTCCTTCATAAGCCTTACGCAGCAGATGGACGGCCTCTTCGATAGAGATTCTTTGGATGGGAAGAGCGCCAAAGCCATTCTGAGGGACGCAGATTCCTGTGCTTCCAAGTACAATATTCTTCATAATGAATGTCCCTTTCTGTTTCTTAGAGCATGGACTAAAAAATGATGAAATACTTTTGTTATTATAGTATTTGAGAGAAAGAGCGTCAATGAAATCCGGGCGGAAATTTCATTGACTGCAGATGCTTGTTTTGTTATCATTTTCATGGCTGCTTTTGCCGAAAAAGAGCCTTTTATCACATGCTTTTGGAGGAGATAATGACGAACAATAATTCTAGCATAGAGAATGAATTAATGGAAAATAATGTTTCTGAGGATCTGAAAGGCAACCCCGGAAAACCGGAGGGAGAGGATGGAGCCAGGATGCTGGCCAGAATGAATACCAGTCATGAACCGGTTACCGAGTGGGCTTTGGAGTATCTTAATATGGATGATGCCGGACAGATTCTTGATATTGGCTGCGGGGGAGGAGCCACCATACGCAGACTGTCAGACCGATTTCCTCAGGCTACGGTCACAGGACTTGACCATTCTCCGGTGTCGGTAGAACAGTCCACTGACTATAACAGGGACCTGATTGGGAAAGGCCGGGCCAGGGTAGTCCAAGGTTCGGTCGAAGATATGCCCTTTGATGAAAATAGTTTTGACAGGATTACGACGGTGGAGAGCTTCTATTTCTGGCCGGAACCCGAGGAGAATCTCAAGGAAGTTGTGAGAGTCTTAAAGCCCGGCGGACAATTTCTCCTGATTGCTGATATCTATGGCAAGGCTGGTCTTGATCCGGATACTCTTCGTAACATTGAGCTTTATGACCTCTTTAATCCTTCCAAAGAAGAATTTCATCTGATGTTTAGGGATGCCGGCTTTACGGCTGTCAGGATCCACCTGCAGGAA
The DNA here is from genome assembly GCA_946627575.1 of uncultured Lachnospiraceae bacterium. Taxonomy (GTDB): domain Bacteria; phylum Bacillota; class Clostridia; order Lachnospirales; family Lachnospiraceae; genus Anaerobutyricum. Next base: position 3,551 of record CAMOVS010000059.1, on the reverse strand, counting down.
GGGACCGATTGGATCTGTGTGGAAGGGATTAAGTAAAGATTGGGTTAAATATGGCTCATGATTGACAAAAAGGACTTGGAATAGTATACTATTACATCATATCATAGTAAATCAATATGAAATAGGGGGAATTAAACCTATGGCGATAATAGAGGTAAAGCATGTATCCAAACGGTTTTTTACCAAGGATGCACCGGTGGATGCCCTCAAGGATATTAACCTGCAGGTGGAGGCAGGGGATATATATGGCATCATCGGCATGTCCGGAGCGGGTAAAAGTACCCTTGTTCGGTGTCTGAACTTCCTGGAGATTCCGACAGAGGGGGACGTGAAAGTGAATGGAAAGAATCTTTGGGATCTGTCGGAAAGAGAGCTGCTTCAGGAGAGGCAGAGCATAGCCATGATTTTTCAGCATTTTAATCTGCTCATGCAGAAAAATGTGATTGATAATGTATGCTTCCCTTTGCGGATCCAGGGGAAAAGCAAGGCAGAAGCCAAGATCAGGGCTATGGAGCTTCTGGCCATCGTAGGTCTGGCAGACCGTGCAAAGTCCTATCCCGCCCAGCTGTCCGGAGGTCAAAAACAGAGGGTGGCTATAGCCAGGGCTCTGGCCTCCAATCCGAAGATTCTCCTGTGTGATGAAGCTACCAGTGCCCTGGATCCCCAGACATCAGCATCTATTCTTAAACTATTGAAGCAGATTAATCAGCAGTTCGGGATCACCATCGTTATAATTACACATCAGATGTCGGTGGTCCGGCAGATCTGCAATAAGGTGGCCATCATGTCTCTGGGAGAGATCAAGGAAAAAGGAACCGTGAATGACATATTCAGCCATCCAAAGACTGAGGAAGCCAGGGAGCTTCTTTTGCGGGATGCCGACAGCGGCTATGAGGAGACCGAACAGATTAGAGAACTCCTGGCAGAGCGTAAAATCCGAATTGTTTACTCCAGCAATTCGTCCTATGAGCCCGTCATAGCCAACATGGTTTTGATGACCGGTAAGGCAGTTAATATCTTAAAGGCCGACACAAAGAATGTGGGCGGAACCGCCAAGGGAGAGATGATTCTGGGCCTTCCGGAGGATGCAGAATCCCAGGAGCTTATCATCAAATACCTGAAAGATAGAGGACTTGATGTGGAGGAGGTGAAGGGTAATGTTTAGTCCGGAAGTGAATGCCATGCTGCTCCGGGGAATCGGGGAAACTCTTTATATGACTTTGCTGTCTACTTTATTCGGCTATCTGTTCGGAATACCTCTGGGTATCCTTCTGACCATATCCGACAAAAACGGAATAAAACCCAACCGGGTGCTTTTCCGTATACTTGATATCATTGTCAATATTGGAAGAAGCATTCCTTTCCTGATACTCCTGATTCTTCTGATCCCCCTGACACGGATGCTGGTGGGCACGAGTATTGGCTCCACGGCAACCATCGTTCCCCTGACGGTTGCTGCCATTCCTTTTATAGCGAGAATGGTGGAGTCCTCTCTGCGGGAGGTAGATCCCGGTGTGATTGAAGCAGCCAGATCCATGGGTGCTAAAACGGGAACGATCATTTTCAGAGTGCTGCTGGTAGAGGCCAGGACTTCTTTAATCGTGGGTGTAACGATCGCTCTTGGCACGATCCTTGGTTATTCAGCTATGGCCGGCACAGTAGGCGGAGGCGGTTTGGGTGATATCGCTATCCGTTACGGCTACTACCGTTATGAAACCAGAATTATGATAGTAACTGTCATTCTTCTGGTAATTCTGGTACAGATTCTCCAGCTGATCGGCATGGTGATGTCCTCTAAGCTTGATAAGCGAAAATAAAGCATGCTGCCGCTATGATGAAAATGTGTCTTTTACAGCGGTGCAGATAGAGTTACTGTTCACTTTGCATTATCGTACTTTAGAATCATTCGAAGAGGAGGAGAATGAAGATGAAGAAGAAAATTTTAGCCTTGTTGTTGACATCTGTTTTAACAGCCGGTGTATTATCGGCATGCGGTTCGGCCGGGGGAGATAAAACTATTACAGTTGCAGCTTCCGCAACACCGCATGCAGAGATTCTTGAACAGGCCAAGCCTCTGCTCAAGGAAAAAGGATATGACCTTAAAGTGACGGTGTTTAATGATTATGTTCAGCCCAATGAAGCGGTGGAGAGCGGAGAGTATGATGCAAACTATTTCCAGCATATTCCTTATCTGGACAGCTTCAACGAAGAGAAGGGCACCCATCTGGTCAATGCCGGCGGTATCCACTACGAACCCTTTGGCATCTATCCCGGAACCAGGAAATCCCTGGATGAGCTTGCAGAAGGTGATACCATAGCTGTTCCCAATGATACTACCAACGAAGCCAGGGCCCTGCTCCTGCTTCAGGATAATGGTATCATCACCCTCAAAGAGGGGGCCGGATTGGAGGCCACGGTAACTGATATTGCCGAGAACCCCAAAAATATCAAGATCCAGGAGCTTGAGGCGGCTCAGGTATCCCGTGTCACAGGCGAGGTCGCCTTTGTCGTTCTCAACGGAAACTATGCTCTTGAGGCAGGATATTCCGTAGGAAAGGATGCCCTGGCTTATGAGACATCTGATTCTGAGGCGGCCAAGACTTATGTTAACGTCATCGCTGTCAAGGAAGGAAATGAGAATTCCGATAAGATCAAAGCACTGGTTGAGGTTCTTAAGTCCGATGAAATCGTTCAGTACATCAATGATACTTATGATGGAGCGGTAATTCCTTTTACGGAGTAGGAAAGCCGGTCATGATGAAATAAATTGGATGGCGATAGCTTTCTTGCGAAATTAAACTGAAAAGTGTAAATTATAAGAAAGAATGAGATCAGATGATGAAGATTTCATTCTTTCTTTTTTATAGAATAAGAAGGAGGAAGAGCCATGAAAAGCAGAGAGGAAGCCCTGGAATATGCTTTATCCTTTGCGGACACCTATCAGGATGCTCCATTCAGGGACCAGAACTGGCAGCTGGTCAGGGTGAAGGGATCGAAAAAGGCATTTTTATGGACCTACGAGAGAGATGGACTGATCAATCTTAATGTTAAAGTGGATCCGGAGTGGAGGGAGTTCTGGAGGGAGGCTTATCCTTCGGTCCTACCCGGATGGCATCAGAATAAAGACCATTGGAACACCATTATCCTTGACGGAACCATACCGGACAAGGAAATAAAAAGGATGATTGCCGAGAGCTATGATCTGGTGACCGATAGTCCGACCAAAAGAATCTACGAGGCGGTTAGGAAGATTCCCCGGGGCTGTGTCGCTACCTACGGGCAGATTGCGGCCATGGCCGGAGAACCGAAAATGAGCCGGGCGGTGGGCAATGCCCTCCATAAGAACCCGGACCCCGACGGTATCCCTTGTTACCGGATCGTCAATGCCCAGGGCAGGCTGGCGGGCCGGACGCTTCTCTGCGTGCAGCCCCAGACCTTCATGAACCGTTCCGGCCAGTGTGTGCGGGCCTTTCTCGACTACTTCGAGATCCCCCCGACCCGCCTTGTCGTGCTCCACGACGACCTCGACCTGGCCCCCGGACGCATCAAGG
>CAMOVS010000058.1 GCA_946627575.1 uncultured Lachnospiraceae bacterium | reverse complement strand
TGTCGTATCACCCCTTCCACGTAAATTTCACATCATGTCTAATTATAACATTATCTACCAGAAATTAAAAGGAATTTGGGACAAAAAATCAACAAATTACCGCTCTAATTCGCATCACTTTTCCCTGTCCTGATTCCCGCCATCTTCCGGGAATATTCAGCTCCGAAATCCGAGTCGATCCTCCCTCCTCTTTCTTGCAAATCTGCATTGATTAGACTATAATGGACGTTGTGACTTATGGAATAATCCTGTTCATGGCCGAATTTCATACTCTTCTATCCTCTTTCGAAAAGAAGCCATGAACAGTAATCATCATAGAAAATAGGAGCAATCATTTATGTACCAATTAGACTACAATCATCCTGTCCATGTGCATTTTATCGGCATCGGAGGCATAAGCATGAGCGGACTTGCTGAGATTCTTCTTGACCGGGGTTATACAATCAGCGGTTCGGATATGAAGAGATCCGAATTAACGGACCATCTGGAATCCATCGGCGCAAAGATCTGCATCGGACAGAAGGCGGAGAATATTAACGATGATATTGATCTGGTGGTATACACAGCCGCCATCCATGAAAGTAATGAGGAATTCGCGGCAGCATCTTCTGCCGGCATACCCATGATAACCAGGGCTGCTCTCCTGGGGCAGATTATGGCCAACTATCCCCGTTCCATCGGTGTTGCAGGAACCCACGGCAAGACAACGACGACATCCATGCTGACCCACATCCTTCTCCAGGCCGGAACCGACCCCACTGTCAGTGTGGGAGGTATGCTGGACCGGATCGGCGGCAACATAAGGGTGGGGGCTTCCGACCTTTTCCTTACAGAAGCCTGTGAATACACCAACAGTTTCCTGGAATTTCATCCCCTTTATTCAATTATATTAAATGTCGAAGAAGACCACATGGATTTCTTCAAGGATATCGATGACATCATCCACTCCTTTCACCAGTTTGCCTCCCAGACCGGAAAAAACGGCAAAGTAATCATCAACGGCGACATGGCTTATACCGGAGAGGTTACCCGGGATCTGGATCTTCCTGTCATCACCTTCGGTCTGAACCCGGAAAATGATTTCAGTGCCAGGGATATCACTTTTGACTCCATGGGCAATGCTTCCTTTACCCTGCTTCGTTCCGGCAGGGAGGCCGGGTCCTACTCCCTCGCTGTCAAGGGTCTTCACAATGTAGTGAATGCTCTGGCTGCCATCGCCTGTTCCCTGGATATCGGCCTTTCTGAAGAAGAGATCCGTGCCGGACTCCTCTCCTTTGGAGGAACCCACCGCCGGTTTGAATACAAGGGTCAGATGGGTACCGTAAGGATTGTCGATGATTACGCCCACCATCCCACAGAGATCCGGGCAACCCTTACAACGGCCAAAGAAGTCGATCACAAGGATCTCTGGGTTATCTTCCAGCCCCATACCTACACAAGGACTCTGGCATTTCTTCCGGATTTTGCTGACGCTTTAAGTCTTGCAGACCATGTGGTTCTGGCGGATATATATGCCGCCAGGGAGCCGGATCCGGGCACGGTTTCTTCCAGGGATATCCTGAACCTGCTTCAAAAGACCGGCTGTGATGCCTGCTACCTCCCTTCTTTTAAAGAAATCGAGGACTTCATCCGAACCAGGGCGAATGGAGAAGATCTGGTAATCACCATGGGAGCCGGCAATGTCGTTGAAATCGGTGAGGCTCTTGTCGATCGACCATAGCATTAATAGTTTATCCACAACTTTTTATGAATATTCCCGGATGCCAGCCTTGTGCATCCGGGATTTTCTACATCTTATCCACATTTCTGTCCACATGACAGCATCTATATCTGGTCTGATTCGGCCGATAATTCTCCATTTCCCACCAAATCTTGTTATCCATCTGTTTATCCACAGCTTTATCCACATAATCCACATTAATCCGGTCCCATAAAGTCCACTAATTATCCCCTGTTTATCCACCACATATCCACCGGTTTCTCCACAAAAGCCTGCTACTTTCATCCTGTATTTTTATCGGAACTTATGCTATGATGTTAAAGCTAAAATAACCAAGGAAGATGGAGTTGAAATTATGACAGACTCACCCATACAGATTACTGATAGCATACAAGTGAATTATACCGTGCTGCCCAATGATTTCATAGATGGTGCCATGTGCAGCGCAGACGGTGAGTACGTCAAAATCTATCTTATGATCCTGAGACTTACCGGAAGCGGCATGCCGGTAACGCCGGACATCCTGGCTGACCGTCTGAATCTGACGCAGAAGGATATTCTCCGGGCCGTATCCTACTGGGAGAAGGCCGGGCTCCTTAAGCCCCTCACTGTCAGAAAGGATTCGAGCAAAGATGCAGGGCATGCATCAGCCCTTGTCTCTGTACCGTCCTCACCTGCCGTTCCAGACGATCCTTCTCTTTTTTCTGCCGGGAAGGCAGAGCAGGCGGAAGACAGACCCATCCCTGCCAAGCTCTCCTTGACTCCCGTAGAGATTGAAGCCCGGCAAAAAGGTGAGGATCTGAGCCAAATCATTTTCATGGCAGAGACTTATCTGGGGCGTCCTTTCTCAAGCCACGAACTTAACAGCTTATGTTATATCCGTGACCAGCTGAGCTTTTCCACAGATCTTATGGAGTACCTTGTGGAATATTGCGCCGGCCGGGGCAAAAACAATATGCGCTATATTGAGCGGGTAGCTATAGAATGGTATCGGAAGGGGATCAGCAATGTAGGCCAGGCCCGGGAAGAATCCGACAAATATGTGGACCATGTCTTCCCGGTGATGAAAGCCCTGGGGCTCTCAGGCCGGGGCCCGGCTCCCGCGGAGCTTGAATACATCCGGCATTGGTCCCAGCTGGGCCTGCCTTCCGACCTTATTATAGAGGCCTGCAGCCGGACTCTTCTTGCTGTCCACCAGCCCAGTTTCCAATATGCTAACCGGATTATCGAAGACTGGCACGCTAAGGGCGTCCGGTCAAAAAAGGATATCGAAGAGCTGGACAAGAGGCACCAGGAGGCCCAGGCAAAAAGGAATGGGACTCATCCTTCTTCCTCAAGAAATGGAGCAGGAAGCAAGAATTCCTTCCACAATTTTGACCAGCGCAGCTACGATTATAAAGAATTGGAAGAGCGTCTTCTATCTCAAGCCAGGAGGTAATCATGACCTTATCCAACAGTCAATACCATGATATAATGAGGCAGTATGAGGACATACGCCTGAAGAATTACCGGATTTCTTCCGAGAGGGAAGACGAGGCTGACCGTCTGATTCCGGAGCTGGCAAAGATTCGGGAAGAGATGGCATCTCTTACCGCTTCCCGTGTGAGGAGTCTGCTCTATGAAGAAAAGGACGGAGAAGGCAAATCTGTCCCGGATCCTGCCATCCAAAAGATCCGAAAGATTTCCGACCAAAAAAAGGCTCTCCTCATCCGCCATGGCTATCCCCCTGACTGGCTGGATCCTGTATACGACTGTCCGGATTGCCGGGATACCGGCTACATCGGTCACGATAAATGTCACTGTTTTATAGACAAGATTCGTGATCTCCTCTATGACCAGTCCAACTTGAAAGCCATCCTGGACAGGGAGAACTTCAATAACTTCCGTACAGATTACTATCCCGATCATCTTCCGGGAGAGGAAAGCTCTCCCAGGGAAAACATCGAGCAGATTCTTCGGGCAAGCTTTGAATTCATCCGCTCTTTTGACCAGGATCCTCCTCCCCGCCGGAACAATCTTCTGATTTACGGCAGTGCCGGAACGGGAAAGAGTTTCCTTTCTCATTGTATTGCGGATGCCCTGCTGAAGCAGGGACACAGCGTCCTTTATCTTTCATCTTACCGGCTTTTTGAGATCCTCGCCGATTCAACCTTTGGCCGAGAAAAACCCGGGTCCGCTCATAGCAGCCTGATTTTTTCCTGTGATCTGCTGATCATCGATGACCTGGGAACCGAGATGACCAATTCTTTTGTGAATTCCAGTCTTTTTACCTGCCTCAATGAAAGACTGCAGGCTAGAAGAGCAACCATCATCAATACCAATCTGTCACTGGAGCAGATCAATAAAACCTACTCAGAAAGGATTTTCTCCCGGTTGATGGAAGCTTATATCCCCCTGCATATTCTTGGTGATGATATTCGCCTGAAAATGGCATTATCTTCCCTTGACGAATCAGGGGAGTCAATGCTATAAGTTCTATATATCTAACTAATTAATCGGCATCCCCACAGACTATCCAGGTGTCAGGTCTCAATTATGCCAATACTCTTTCAGCATTGATCCCCCTTATGGAAAAGGGATTTATCTGACATCTTATATGCTTGAGACAGGAAACCGGATGTGGGAGGAAGGAGACGTTACACATGAAACCAACAGAAAGCAGATATTCCACTGCTCCAGTAGGAAAGCTGGGCATATTAGTTCACCCTAGCTGCAAAGCTCTTGGAGAAAAAATTGATGCTCATATCGTTCGTTGGCGAAACAACCATGTAAACATTCATGCCAGTGAATCCGTTTTTGAAGAATATACTAAGGATTCCTATCTGATCAACGCTTCCTGCCCCCGCTTCGGTACCGGGGAAGCAAAAGCTCTGATCCATGAATCTGTGCGTGGTTCTGACCTCTATATTATCGCTGATGTCCTCAATCACAGTCTTGAATACACGGTATGCGGTCATAAGAATCATATGTCTCCCGATGACATCTATGCTGATGTCAAGCGTCTGATCGGAGCAGCCTCGGGCAAACCCAAGAGCATTACCGTCATCATGCCTTTCTTATATGAGAGCCGCCAGCACAGAAGATCTTCCAGAGAGTCCCTGGATTGTGCTTTTGCTCTCCAGGAACTTATGAACATGGGCGTAGACAACATCCTTACCTTTGATGCCCATGATCCCAGAGTGCAGAATGCCATCCCCTTGACCGGCTTCGATAACATTATGCCTACCTACCAGTTTGTAAAAGCTCTTCTTAGTTCTACCGACGACCTGAAAATTGACAGTGATCATATGATGGTTATCAGTCCGGATGAAGGAGCCATGCAGCGGGCCATCTATTTTGCCAATGTTCTGGAAGTGGATATCGGTATGTTCTACAAGAGGAGAGATTATTCTGTAGTTGTCGATGGACGCAACCCCATCGTGGCCCACGAATTCCTGGGTGATACCGTAGCAGGCAAGGATGTTCTCATCATCGACGATATGATCTCTTCCGGAGAAAGTATGCTGGATGTAGCCCGGGAACTCAAACGCAGGGACGCCAAGAGAGTCTTTTGTATCTCTACTTTCGGGATGTTTACCAAAGGCCTGGAGATCTTTGACGAGGCTTATGAAAGCGGGCTGATCTATAAGGTAATCACCACCAACTCTACTCTCCAGGATCCGGAACTTCTGATCCGCCCCTGGTATGTCAGCTGTGATGTGTCCAAGTACATCGCCTTGCTGATTGATTCTCTTAATCATAATGCTTCCATCAGTGCTTTCCTTGATCCCCACGACCGGATCAAGACCCGTCTTGCCGAGTACGAATTGTATCACACCATCAAAAATGACTGATTCAGGATTCTATCGATTCACCCTTCCGGCAAGGAGGGACACATTTTAATCAGATATAATCGGGCCGGGACGTTCCTCGCAACGTCCCGGCCCGGATTGTTCCATAAGGTTATTCTGTAATTTCGATATGGGAAGTTTCCTCTACTTACTATTGAATATCGATTCCCTCCTCTTCCTGGTCCTGACCGTCAACATTTTCCTGATCCTGGCCGTTTTCTCCTTCTTCTCCCCCATCGCCATCTTCCATATTACCGGGATCCTCGCTGCCTTCATTCTCATAGTTCTCTTCTTCCTCTTCAACCTCCGGGTCTTCTTCCTCCTTTCGGTCGTCGGACAGATCGGGAACCTGGACATCCGGCTCTTGAATATCCGGATTCAGATCTTCTCTCTCTTTTTCTTCTGTAGATGGCTCTTCATAATCTTTTGAATCCTTAGGCTGATTGCTCTTTTCGAATTCTTTCCGGGCAAGTCCCCTGTGGGCTTTATTCATGAAGTCGGTCCAGATGTAGGCCGGATAGGTATTACCCTTGAGTCCTTCCTGGGGTTCGTAGAGGTCTTTTCCTACCCAGACAGCGGTCGTATAATAAGGAGTATAACCACACAACCAGCCATCTACGTTGCTGGTGGTCGTACCGGTCTTGCAGGCCGCAGGCATATTGTCCAGCTTACAATTCTTAGCCGTTCCGCTCTCCACTACCGTTGTCAATACATCGGTCATCATGCGGGCAGCCTCCCTGCCATATATATTCTTCTTCTCCTCCTCTCCGGAAACGAGAGTATTGCCCTGAGAGTCTTCAATGCGGACGATGCAGTCCGGGTTCCTGAAGACGCCATCATTGGCCAGGGCCGCATAGGCTGAGGCCATCTCAATGGGAGTAACTCCTTTGGTAAAGCCGCCCAGACAGGTAGTATTATATTTATAATCATTCTCATCCAATCCCCGGAAATTCATTTTTTCCAGATAGGAAAGGCATTTTTTAGGTTTTAGTTCTTCATAAAGACGGTATGTTGCCACATTGCTGGATTTGGCCACTGCTCTCCTAAGGGTGATACGGCCCTCATAACCGTCCGTATTGCGGACCTTATTCTCACCCGTCATGGCGCTGTCATCCAGAATGCTGTCCGGTGTATATCCTTTTCCCAGAGCAGGTCCGTAAACCAACACGGGCTTGATGGCACTTCCTGGCTGGCGGAAGCTCTGATAGGCCCGGTTGAGACCAAAGGACTCCTGGTTGGCCTCCCGACCTCCTACTACGGCCAGCACTCTGCCGGTCTCATTGTCGATACAGACTGCTGCCCCTTGGAGCTTATATACGCCATCATCCGTTCTCTGATCAAAACCTTCCCGGAGGAGGACATCGGAAACGGAAGCCTGAAGCTGCTTTTGAAGCTTCATATCAATGGATGTATGGATTCTGTATCCTGAATAGTAGAGGCTCTGCCTGCAGGATTCATACAGGTCGGCATATTCCTGGTCATAGGCTTTCTTATCCGCCTCGGAATCAAAGATATAGCGGAGCTTGAACCCCTGATCCACCATAAGACTTTCCGTAGCGCAGCGGATGATATATGTCTGAACATAATCATTGGTCTC